>NZ_JABXJH010000014.1:0-82036 GCF_013373675.1 Bacteroides sp. L10-4 | reverse complement strand
AACTGAGCAAATACAAACTTGTCTTGAAACATATGCGGTCATAGTAAAACTACCGCAAAGATAAAATTTCAAGTCCGTTCGCTCGAAAAATCCATGTAACTAACTATATTTCAATAATTTCAAAGAAATTTTTCAGATTTTAATGGGACAGTAGTGAAACCACAACTATTTATCCCGATGAAGCTATTATTGGCTATATGAATATTAAAAGGAAAAAAGGTAAGATTTTGATTGTAAACATTCCCATCGGAGATTATATTTATACTTTCAAATGGGATGTAAATAGGAAGAAATAAATACAGTAATAGCTATACTATTACCCTTAATTTTAATCACTTAAATGATTTACCTATGAAGAAACTTACGATTATTTTTTATTTATTTTTAATTCCATTATGTGTTTTTGCACAAAATGAAAGTTCCATTTCACATACCAAAACAGTTAATGATTCTACTTTGATTAAAATACATGCTATTGTAGAAGATATAGATTTTCGTATGCATGGACTTGATAGATACAAACTATATCCAACAGAAAATATATATAATTTTCTGCAATTAGATACAATGACAGGGAAAATAGAAATTGTACAATGGTCTTTGGATGATGATAAAGAAGGTTCTGCAACCCTTAATAACGAAGACCTATCTCTTGGTACAGGCTGTGGAACATTTGAATTATATCCAACAAAAAATATATATCAATTTCTTTTGTTAGATAAAGTAACAGGAAGAAGATGGCATGTTCAATGGGGATTTGAATCAAGTAAAAGATGGATAAAAAGAATCTATTAAATCAGTAATATGCATATTGCCATCACCGTTATCTTTTTTGCAGTGGTAATCTTTATTAAATTGAAGATGCCAATGTGGAAAGGCAAGTATTCTGAAAAACTTGTGAATAACAAGATTCAAGAGTTACCAGAAGAGTATGTTGTTTTTAATGATTTACTATTCGAAAGTAACGGATATTCAACACAAATTGACCATATTGTAGTTTCACCTTATGGTGTCTTTGTAATTGAAACAAAGGGATATAAAGGTTGGATTTTGGGCAGAGAGAACGGTGAATACTGGACGCAAACCATCTATAAAAGTAAACATCAATTTTACAATCCGATAAAACAAAACGCTGGACATGTAAGATTTTTGCATCATTTGCTCAAATGTTCAACGGATATACTTTTTATTCCAATTGTCGTTTTCAATAACAGTGCGGAATTAAAAGTGCATGCTGACAATAACATAGTTGTAAACAGATATAATCTAAAACGTGCTATATTACAATACAGAACTGCTGTTCTTAATCAGGAGACCATAAATTGGATAATACAGACAATTAACCAGAATCGCATAATCGCTGATAAAGAGAAACTAAAACAGCATAAGCATAACGCAAAGGCTCGGCAATACAGAAGTTCACGCCTAATAAATCAAGGTGTTTGTCCTCAATGCGGAGGACATCTCATTTTGAGGAAAGGCAAGTACGGCACTTTCTATGGATGTTCAAACTTTCCCACATGCAAGTTTACCATAAACTCATAAATAGCAATCCTTGTTTTATATAGTATCAGAACATAAAACTAAACCCTTTCTTTCGTGATACATTGAATCGTTCAATTTCTATAGAAAGTGATTTCTTCAACTGCCTTGCCATAAAGTCCAAAAACGGCTGATTAGTTTCTTCATTCTGACATTGGCGCAGGGAAAGAATATATTCTTCTCTATCTTCTTTAAATATTTTGGTCGGAAAAAGGTGATAGCAAAATTGGATGTAGTTCATCAGTAATCGAGCCGTTCTTCCGTTGCCATCCACCCACGGATGAATAGTTACTAAATTAAGGTGGGCATTAAAGCTCAATTCGTATTGTTCTCGAAGTGTTCCCATTTTTTTTTGCTTCTCTTGAAGAATCGCACAAAGTTCATCCACCTTAGCAGGAACTTTCAAATAGTTCATATAAGAATGTCCACCAACACCAGCCGTAACACCACATAGACGGAACTCTCCTTTAGAAGAATCAAAAGAGCCGCCCAACACACTGTGAACGCTGCCAGTAGTACGCATCAACATTGCATTCAACCTTTTCAGAAAAGCAGGAGTTATAGGTACAAGACTGCCTGATTCAGTTTTGGCAAGTTCATACGCTTGCTTCAAATCTTCATTCATCAGATGATGCACAAGCGGTTTCCCTTTCGCTGTTACTCCCTCGTCAAAGAGAAGCTGCGTATCAAGTTCGGTCAACGTTGAGCCTTCTATGGCTGTGGAATGGGTAATGAGAGAATAAAGGTAGTACTTGTCATAGTCCACCGCTTCACTGATACCAAGTTTTTGAAACTTCTGGTACAACAGTTCTATTTCTTGCCAAACACCTTGTTCCATTACTTTTATTTAATAGGCTTTATTTCTTTTCAAAGGTAACTGATTTACTACGTTCAACCAAAAGAAATAATGACTTACTGCTATATTTTTTGCACGTGTGGGGAAAATGTGGGGAAAATTCAAGCAAAAGAAAAAGCTAAGTATTGAATTATCAAATACTTAGCTTTTTTCTTTGTACCCAGACCCGGTACAAACCATAGAAATCATAGGAAAACAAAAGAATCTATATTGTTTATTATCAATAACTTGCATATTTCTTATTTTCTCCATTTTTGCCATATTTTGCCCATTTTTTGTTATTCAGTACACTTTTAGTACACTTTGAAATATCATTTTCTTTTGTACCTTTGCAATATCAGAAAACAAAAGAAAATCAACTATTTAGCGTAATCGCCCGGTTATGGTACCTAAATCGGGATAAAACCTCTAAACAATGGCAAAGTTAGAAAATAAAACGAAAGAAAACCCCAAATTAGAGCAAAATAAGCTCTCGGATGGTAGAATCAGCCTTTACTTAGAGTATTATTTAGGTAGAGAGGAAAAGCCCGTATTAGATGAAAACGGCAATCAAGTGTACTATGATAGTGGAAAGATGCAAGGTAAGCCCAAGTTTGCAGTAAAGCATAACAGGCGAAAAGAAAACCTTAGTCTGTATCTGATAGATAAGCCCCGTACCCCTGCGGAACGCCAGCAGAACAAAGAAACATTGGAGCTTGCCACAAAGATACGTGCGGAGCGTGAGCAAGAATTTAAAGAAAGTATGTTGGGCTATCGGTTGAAAAAAGATAGAACGGTCAATTTCTTAGACTATTTCCAAGCCTATATCAACAGTTATACCAAGAAAGATATTCGCATGGTACAAATTGCGCTTAGCCGTTTTAAGGACTTCTTAAAAGAGCAATACCCCATGAATGAGTTTAGTATCAAACCGGAACTTATCACCAAAGAAATGATGGAGCAGTTTGTAGCCTATTTGCAATCCCGAAGTGTGGGTGAAGGTGCTAAAAGCATTTACCAGCGTTTCAAGAAAGTTATTCGATATGCGATTGACCACGATGTAATGTTGAAAGACCCATGTAAAAGTGTTACCTGTAAAGTGGATAGCCAAATGCTTCGAAAAGATGTTCTTTCTCCCGAAGAAATACAAAAGTTGGCGGCTTGCCATTATGACAACGAGAACCCGAATGTCAGACGGGCTTTTATCTTCTGCTTATACTGCGGTCTGCGCTTCTGTGATGTAAAAGACCTTACCTATAAGAATGTGGATTACGCTAATCGGTTATTGAAGTTTGAGCAAAGCAAGACAAAGGGACATTCTGTCAGTAGTGGTGTGGTTATTCCTTTGAATGACGGTCTATTGTCTATCATTGGTGAAGCCCCGGCAGATAAAAACTGTTTAATATTCGATTTGCCTACTTACGAAAGCTGCTGTAAGTCAGTAAAGCGTTGGGTAAAGAGAGCCGGAATAGACAAACATATAAGCTGGCATTGTGCAAGACATTCGTTTGCCGTGAACATTCTGAATAATGGGGCAAATATCAAAACCGTAGCCAGCCTTTTAGGGCATAGCGGATTGAAGCATACGGAGAAGTACACCCGTGCGGTGGATAAATTGAAAGAGGAAGCAATAAACAGCTTACCCGAACTAAAGTTTTAACCATAAAAGACTTATCTTTGTAACTATGAACTTTGAAGCATTAGTAAAACATATCAGCACGATACAGAACACGTTGCAGGCACAAGCCGCACATGCTGTAAACCTTGCCCTTACTTCCCGTAACTGGCTTATGGGTTGCTATATCGTAGAATTTGAGCAGAACGGAGAAGACCGTGCCGCCTACGGTGAACAACTGTTGAAGAAGCTGGAACAACGACTGAAAACAAAAGGGCTGAATGAACGTAGATTCCGTGAATTTAGGCGGTTGTATCTTGTTTATCCACAACTAAAAAAACCTGTTACACAATACATTGCATCACAAATTCAAATTCGGCAGTCATTGACCGCCGAATTCACTGAACCAACTCGGCGGTTGATGACCGCCGAATCTGAAAGTGGAGTTTGGAAACTATCAACAGAATACCCACAAACCGAAACATGGATGATTCCAGCTGATAGATTATTCAATAAATTATCTTCCACCCATTTAAACACTATATCGGGAATTGAGAACCCGGTAAAACGTGCTTTCTATGAAATGGAAACTATTCGTGGCTGCTGGTCTGTAAAGGAGTTGGAGCGACAAATCGCATCTTTATATTACGAACGTAGCGGACTATCCAAAAACAAAGAAGCCCTCTCCGCTTTAGTCCAGCAACAAGCAACCTTATTACAACCTAAAGATGTTATCAATACTCCTGTTACTTTGGAGTTCTTAGGGTTGAATGAACGTGCATTGGTGACAGAAACTGATTTGGAACAAGCCATTCTTGACAACCTGCAACACTTCCTGTTAGAAATGGGACATGGCTTCTGCTTTGAAGCCCGGCAAAAACGCATCTTGATTGATGAAGATTATTTCTTTGCCGACCTTGTGTTCTATCACCGTATTTTGAAATGTCATGTTATTGTAGAATTGAAGATAGACAAGTTCCACCATGAGTATGCTTCGCAACTAAATATGTATCTGAACTATTTCAAAGCGGAAGTGATGCAGCCGGATGATAATCCACCTATCGGTATTCTGCTTTGCACTGAAAAGGGAGATACATTAGTAAAGTATGCCACAGCCGGATTAGACCCAAATATCTTTGTACAGAAGTATAGGATAGAGCTTCCAACAGAAGAAGAAATAAAAGAGTTCATTTCTTCCTCAAACTATGAGAGTTACAAACTTTAAAATTGGCGAAAAGAAAAAGGTTATTTCTTCTTTCGCCAGCATATACTTTCAGTCAATAGAAATAAGTCTAGTTCGTTTTGGATATATATACAAAAGCACAAACTAAACTCACAATAAAGTGGATTAAAAAAAGAGAAGATGTTTTGATAAAGTCAGGAATCTATTTTTGCTTTTTGAGAGAACAACTCACGAAGTTATTCTATATTTCAATTGTAATTAGTTTATAGTATGGAAGATTTTAACTCACAATATGCCAACTATTCGAAATTAGAACAGCTAAAGCAGTTCATTTTGGAACATGGTACTTATATCGAACTCAAAAAGGGCGAACGATTCACTATTCAAGGCAAAGTGAATCATCGGGGAGCTTATATTGAACACGGCTTATTGAGATATACTCGTGTGGATGAAAAAGGAAACATACACATAGTAGGATATACTTTCTCCGGAGAATTTGCAGGAAGTTTATGCACTCTTATAGAACCCAATCAACCGTCATTAGTAACAATTGAAGCCGTTTGCGATACAAAGATTTGTTATATGTCCTATTCAAAAGTGGAGGAATTCTTTGCTGCAAATGTAGAAACCATGCAACTAAAATGTACGCTTGTTGAACAATCATACTTATTAATGTATCATAGATTAATGGATATGTACTGCAAGACCACAGCAGAGCTGTATCTTGACTTATTGAATAGATGCCCCAATATTCAAGAGTACATTACGTTAAAGGAGATTGCTTCTTTCTTGCAAGTCACACCGGAAACAATCAGTCGCATACGCCGTGGACTGAATAAATAGCTTACGATAATGAATGATTTTAATACATATCTCAACAATTTGGACTATTCCCATGTAAAAGATTTATTTGCGAGAAAAGGGATATTGCGTACTTACCATAAGAAAGATTTCTTTATCCGGCAAAATGAGGTGGAACGTTTTGCTGGATGGGTAAAACATGGCACATTTCAATATACGCATATTGACGAAGAAGGAGAAGAGCACATTGTAGGATATGCTTTTACCGATGAATTTATATGTGACTATTCTTCTTTTATGAAAAGTAGTCTGTCGGCTGTGAGTATTCAAGCGTTAACAGACTGTTCTGTTTATGAAATATCACGCCATGATATTATAGAATGTTGGGAAACGAATATGGAAACTCAACGATTAGGAAGATATGTAGCTGAAAATCTATATGAAATGGTGTATGAACGATTGCTCGATTCGTATTGTACACCTGAAATACGATATCAAAGACTAATGAAACGTTGTCCTGACCTTAAAGATACTATACCCTTGAAAAGTATAGCTTCTTTCTTAGGGGTTACTCCTGAAACAGTTAGTCGCATACGCCGCAAACTGGAGAAATAGCCAATCTTTTAACATCCATTATACCGGGGTCTTGACAATTGTCAAGACCTTTTTTCTTTATTCTTCCGTATTTTGCATTCATGATTTAATAACATTGATATGATACGTAAATTAACACAAGAAGAATATAATAATGCGGCTGATTTGTCCTATCAAGTATATATGGAATGTGGCAGGAATGATTTCACCCAAGAAGGTATTGAAACCTTTAAAAGTTTCGTGTATGACACATCGTTGATGAATACACTTGACATATATGGTGCTTTTGACAATCATTTATTGATAGGAATAATCGGTGTACATCAAGAAAGGCAACATATATCCCTCTTCTTTGTCTTGCCACACTATCATCAGCAAGGAATAGGGAAATCGCTATTTGATTATATGATGAGCAATTGTAATTTCACTTATATAACAGTTAATTCTTCAACCTATGCAGAAACTTTTTATACATCTTTAGGCTTCAAAAAAGTGGGTGAAAAAGAGATTAATAAAGGTATTGTTAGTATCCCTATGAAGAGAAATATATAATTATTGTCAATCACTTAAAATAGAGATAAGATGAAAAAGAAAATTACTTTATGTATGGTGCTTTCCACATTCATTATTTGCGCCATGTTATGTCTGACAAATTGTAGTAACGATGATGCCCCTACTTCTGTCTTCACCCCCGAAGCCTATAATCCCAATAAGATGGTGTGGACGTTGAAGAAGATGTATTAACGGATAAGGCTTAAATGAAGTGTGGATGCGACTAATCAGATAATTTCAAACGTTTGGAAAACAGCAATATTTTTGTTGTTTTTTTTATTTCTCGCCCGTCCAGTCAATGCACAAGTACAAAACGGGTGGACTCCAAACGATTCTGTCCGATTGGCTAAAATGCTGAAAGGAGAAATGCCTATCCATATTGATGATGCTTTTAAAAGGGAATTAGAACAGTCTATTATTGGTCATTCGCCAAAAGACGATAATAGATACTGGGATGATTTTAGGTTAGATATTGATTTTAAAGAAGATTTTCCGAATGTAGCAAATATTGGGTGCGCCACAACGTTTCACAATAAATTAAATCATAACAATAATCTATTGAATGGAAATCTAAAATGCAAAAGCCTTATGTTCAATAGTCGGATAGATAAAAATCTACCTCTTATAAAGATTCAACAAAATACAAATATGGCTATTCCTTTAAATAAGAAACTATATTTTAGTGTATATGGAAACTATACACTGGATAAAAAACGGAGTGTGATACTTCCTGCAACTTCTATCCCTTATCAGATAGGAGCAGGATTTTCATATGAGATAGGCAAATATGTCACTATTAAATCCCAAACGAACTACCAATATAACATAATACAAAGAAGATGGGAATGGTTCTTTGGTGCAGGAGTTTCTTTTACCTTTTAATAGTTTTGTAATCAATAAACTGAATTCGTATGATGCGATTAAATAAAATAATAACATTGACATTTTTCTACCTATTTTTAGGTTGCTATCAAACAGTCGCTTGGGGGCAAACGATTAACGGAAAAATAATAGATGACAAACAACTACCTATAGACGGTGCGACTATTATTTTGCAAGCAATGGATTCGACCTATATAGGCGCATCCATTTCCAATTCCGACGGCATATTCGTTTTTAAAAGCCAACAGAAAGAATACCGCTTGATAATACAACACCTTTTATATGAGACTAAACAAATGGTAGGTAAGGGAAATAATGCTGGAACTATTCAACTTCAACCTCAAGACTATGCTTTGGATGAAGTTATTATAAAAGCAGAACATCCTTTTGCAAAAGTAGAGAATGGACTTTTAGGATATAATCTTGCTGTTCTTACCCAAAATCAACTCGTAAACAATGCTTATGAAGCATTGACAAAGATACCGGGAGTACAAGAAGATAGAGGAATACTAACTTTGGCTGGAGCAGGAAAACTGACTGTTATTTTAAATGGTAAACCTACAACAATGGATGCCGGACAACTTGAAACAATTCTGCGCAATACTCCGGTTAGTCGTATAGAAAAAGCAGAAGTAATGTACAGTGCGCCTCCTGAATATCATGTACGGGGTGCAGCTATTAATATGGTTTTAAAACATTCAAACGACTACTCTTTTCAGGGGGAGATAAGTGCTAACTATAAAAACCAATATTTCAATGATGGAGGAATGAATGGAAACTTTCGTTTATCAACTCCCAAAATGGCTTTTGATGTAATGTACGGAGCAAATAACGTAAAAAAGATGGAGTACATAGACCTTGATTCCAAACATACACAAAAAGGTGAACTACATAATATCATACAAAATGAACAGTTGCGTAGCAAGTACTGGAAACACGACCTTAGAGCAGCTTTTGAGTATAACTTCAACAACAAAAACAATATCAATATAGCATACACAGGTAGTTATACCCCCGACCAGTATAATAATAGCCGGACATCAGGCAATTACCAAACCAGCAATGTCGATAAATATATTGACAATCAAATGCGCAATATTACATTGCAATATCATTCAGGCTTCGGACTTGAGATAGGTGGTGATTATACATATTATACTTCTAATAATGCCCAAAGACTATATGCTGATTATCAAGATGGAAGTCAGAGTAGTTTCTCTATGGTTGGTGGACAAAAAATAGACCGCTACTCTATCTATGCAGACCAGAAACAATCTCTATCAAAAGGATGGAATCTGGGTTATGGAATTTCCTATCGATTTGCCAAAGATCTTGATTTTCAAACTTATGATAAAGTGACAGGTAACATTCAAACTCAAAATACATATTCCAATCTAAGAGAACAAACTACCAGCTTTTATGTATCATTGAGCAAAAACTATACAACAGGTACATCTTTATCCGTTTCTGCTACGGGAGAATATTATACTATTGGAAATTATCATAAATGGGCAGTTTATCCACAAGCATCGTTGACTTATTTTAAAACACCGAAACATGTGTTTCAACTTTCATTATCTACGGACAAAACTTATCCAAGCTATTGGGATATGCAATCTTCCGTCAGCTATCTTAATGGATATACAGAATTATGGGGAACACCGAATTTGAAGCCAATGACGAATTATAATCTGAATGGAAGCTATATTTTTTTGAATAAGTATATTCTTAGCCTGTTTTTCACGCATACATCAGATTATTTCACACAAGCTGCCTATCAATCTACTGACAGGCTGGCACTAATCTATAAAAACACAAATTGGAACTATATGCAGGTGTGGGGAGCAAATATCATATTACCCTTTAAAGTAGGAAACTGGCTGGATTCCCGATTAACCTTAGTCGGTATGCAAATGCACCAACGCTGTGATGATTTTTTCGACATCCCTTTCAATCGTAAGAAATGGGTATTTAGCGGCACACTGGATAATACATTTAAAGTAAATAAGAATTTGTCTTTCGAGTTAATGGGAAATGTACAGACCCCCGTCATACAAGGGACATTTGATATAGAATCTATTTTTAATCTCACTGCCGGATTGCGATGGAATTTCGCAAATGATAAATTGAGTTTATCTGTCCGTTGCTATGACATATTTGATACAGGGATGCCTGCAACAAAAGTCCGTTTCAAAGGGCAAAACTTGAATATGGATAGCGGATTTTATTCACGAGCATTTACTCTGCATTTCAGTTATCGCTTTGGTGGATATAAGAAAAAGGAGATAAAAGGAGTAGATACATCAAGATTTAGATACTAATTCAAAAATGATATGAGAACATTGTTACTAATTCTGAGTGTTTTATGTTTTGGTTCATGCAAAACATCATTGATTACCTATCGAAATGGATATATATTTGACAAGCAAGGTGAAACGATTGGTAATTATACTAACGGGTATATTTATAGTTCAAAGAGAATACTTAAAGGATATTATTCCAATGGGTATATTTATGATGATAATCACAATATTGTAGGAAATTATGCAAATGGATATGTAAAAATGAAAAACAAAGATGATTAATAATATAATTTCAACACTACATGGAAAGTGTATTACAACAGAGATTTTTCCGTTTATTATCGGAATACTCGCAGTATGAAGTTTCTGAATTAGAGTTAACAGAAGCCATTGAAGAATTGGCTATCCATTTAGCAGATTCCAGTATGAACGAGCAGGATTACAACGTTTTACTGCGTTATTTTTCCTTTGGTTTACACCGTCTTAAATCGTATCGTGTACGGTTTGAGCAAGAAAAAAATGCCCTATCTGCATCTAATTGATGAAGCGATAGGGCTTTTAAACACTGAAATACGCCTTATTGAATGGCGCATCAAGTACCCGAACCAACTACAGCAATGTATTAATAAACAAATCATTTCTCCTCTTTTTCTTGCAGACAAAACAACTCTTATCAACATCATGGAAATGGTAAGCGGTCTGTTCCTCTCCAAAGACATCGTATATAAGAACGGAAAGCCTGCCTATTTGGTGGATTTATCTAAAGGCTTTGAATGGTTGTTCAATATCAAGATAGGCGACTATTACCAAAAACATGAGGACGTGATAAAACGGAAGCCGGGCAAACTGACCGAATTTCTTAATGGACTGGCAGACCTAATCAAAAAGGAACATGACAAGAAAGGATATAGATAATCAGCAACTTATGGTTTATTTATAGGGGATTCCATTAGTTCCCCTATAATTTCTTTGCATCCATTTTTAGAACTTTGCTTCATCAATCGATTGACAAATAAGAATGTATAACCTGAAACATGAAGCAATTATGTATATAGAGAATGACGAATTTGGTGAATGGATGCAGAAGCTGTATGCCAAACTGGAAGAACTCTGCAAAGATGTACGGGTACTACGCAATGCAGACAGGGTACTGCCCGAAGATGACAACCTATTGGATAATCAGGACTTGTGCCTGCTGTTCAAAGTAAGTATCAAAACCCTGCAACGCTACCGGGCTCTCGGTGCGCTGCCATACTTCACTATCAACGGAAAAGTGTATTACAAGGCTTCCGATGTACGGGAGTTCATCAAAGAAAGGTTCAGTATTACCACGCTACGCCAGTTCGAGAAAGAACACTGCACGAAGAAAAAGAAGTAAATCTAAAAAACCGGAACGGTGAATGTACTTCATCATTTGTTCCGGCTTTCCCTGCTTATGGCTTGCCCAACTTATCGGCTTCTTTCTTTAGCTGTTCGGCTTGCTCGTTCAACAGCCTTGCACGTTCCAACGCTTCCGCCTGCTTTTGGATGCGGTATTCAAAATCCATCACTGAATCGGTCAGACTTCGGATAAAACCGTTATCCCGTTGCCACTTGAACTTGTTTTCCAGCATATCAAAAGTTTCCCCTTCTGCCTGTCCTTGCATCAGCAAATAGCGGTATTTCATATCGTTGTCCTGCAACTGCTGCATACGTTCAGCTAAACGGACATTTAAGAATATGGAAGCGGAACAGATAACCAGCACAGCCGAAAAAAGAAACAATTCCGGACGAATCCAAGAAGCGACTTTGTTGTAAATCCGTTGATAGAGCGGTAAGGGTGCAGCTTCCTCTTTATCCGTCTTGCAAGAGCCCAAAGCGTCAATCATTACCTTGAAACAACGGTAGGTTTCCAATACTATTTTCTTGGTGTCCTCGATATGTTTCTGCTGACCTTGCATCCTGTTCCTTATCTCGTCAAGCTGGCTTCGGATAGCCTGCAAATCCTTTTCGGGAACAGCCGGGTTACTGTGCAGTTCCGACAATGCCTGTTCGATTGCGTTCAGTCTTTCGAGAGTTTCCTCCCGACTGGCTGGCGTCACCTGTGTTTCCTGCTTCTCTTTCAGTTCTGTAACCATTGAGAGAAGCCCCTCTAAAATCAAATTTTCCTCCATGTATTTACAGTTTAAGTTGTTTTTTCTTTTTCTTCTTCTTTCTCAAAAAGGAATCATCGGGTATTTCATCAGCCGGGGCTGACAAACCGGAAAACAGACCGCCTAAATCTGTTATAAAAGAATTATCCTCTTTGTCGGGTACTGATACTGATTTCTGAACAGGTGCGGTAACCGTCTGCTTATTGCTTTCGACTGTCGTTTGCCCTACATCCCCAAAACATTTATCCAGTTTGGAGAAACTGAAATTACGGTCTATCTCCGAACCCTTGAACGTGTATTCGCCTTTGGAAAAGGAAACGCCTTGTATCTCGTTTGCCTGTCTCTTGTACTTGAACTGGATAGTAATACCCTTTTCCGCTAACCGCTCCTGTAACTGCTGCCAGTTTCGGATTTTCCCAATTTCATTCTTTACAGCGTTGTAAATCTCGTATTTCGATTTGTCCGGCTCTTTCAAGCGGTGTTGCTTTACTTGTTCTTTTCCACCAGCAAAATAAAGCCCGTGTTTGGCTTTCAGCTTCTTGCATACCTGCTCGTTACGGTACATATCGTTCCTGTCCGAAATGGTCTTGCCGTTGTTGTCTATACGGTTGAATACGATATGTACGTGTGGATGCTCCCGGTCTTGATGGCGCACGATGATATACTGCGTATCGGTGATTTTCATTTCACGCATATATTCCTGCGCAAGCTGTATCATCTTCTCGTCTGTCAATTTGGGCGCATCCACTGCCGAATAGCTTAGCGCAATATGTCCGACTGGCTTTTTCAAGTCAGGATTCATCCCGGTCTGCATACAGAAGCTGCGAATTATATCTCCCCGGCTTTCTGTCAGTACCCCGCCCGCATGGAGCAAAGCCGCCTGTTCCTTGCCAAGCACATAGTTCACGCAGCCCTTAAACCCGCTTCCCTTTTTTATTTTTCCAATCATCCGACAACTGGTTTATAATTTCGACAATCCTGTTTTTCAGTTTCACCAGTTCCACCGCCACTAGTGCGAAACCTCCGGCATTTGCCCGGTGTGCCAGTTGGTTGATGTTGTTGGCTTCCCCTGCCAGCTTGCGGATGGTGTCCGCATCCTGCCTATTCAGCCGGGGTATGACCTCTGCCGAAACAACTGCCTGCCGGACATACTCACTGACACGCAACCCGGCTTCTCCGGCTCTCTTTCTGATGGCGTAATACTGCAACTCGGTCAGTTTCGTACTGACAACCCGTTGCTGCTTCTCTATCCGTTTCTTTGCCGGACGTCCCCCCGGCTTATCCTTTATATTCGTCATAGGTTTTTACGTTTAAATGGTGTCTTAAAAATTGCGACCAACGGGAGAAATTTTCTTTGCGATGAGCAAAGCAAGGTAGTTTCGGTTTACCGAAACATAACCTTGCTCTCCAAATTAAACCGCCTGCCGTTGGTAATCCTGCCAGACTAAATCCCCCTGCCCCTTTTCTGTCTTGGGGCGGCACGTTGTCCGGTTTCCTGCTTTATATCCTGTACTTGGCTGGTGCTGTTCTTCTGTTCCTGCTTCTTGCCGCACAGGTAATCGTTCAAGTCTGAATAGCCCCTATAATTGTCCGAGAAGTCACGCACATGGTAGGAGTATTCCAATGCAATAGCCTGTGTCGCCTTATACCCCGTCTCGTCATTGTCAAGCATACAGTGGATGCGTTCATATGGGTACAGCACGTCAATGGCTTTCGGCACGTTGACAGTAGAGTTGAGTATGACATAATCCTGTCTGTCAAGGTCGGGCATGGTCGGACAGTTCTTCATCCGGAGCGTGAGGAAAGAAAGATAATCCATAAAACCCTCGAATACCAAACATTTCTCTCTCGGCTCTCCCTGCTGCCGTATATGGGTGATGTCTTTCGGGGCGATGCAGCCTTTGAAAAAGGAATTGCGAACCTCGTAACCTCCTGCCATATTCGGGAAACCGATAGCAAAGAACGGTCTGCCGTTATTTGTAAAATGGAGTTCCTTACATTCTCTTTTTGCCAGTTCGATATTGATACCCCGCCCCTGCAAGTAACGGAGCAATGCCGGATGGGTCAAGTCACGGACTTCCAAATGTTGGAAACTCGGTTCTGTCCTCCGCTGGGGAAAAGAAAAACTGACCGGGCGGACGTGCAGTGTCTGTTCCGCTATCCGGTTTAAAAGGTATGGTAGGCTGTCGGAGCAATAGAGTTCCTTTGCCAGTGCGATGATGTTACCGCCCTTGCCTGCGCCAAAGTCATACCAAAGGTTGCGGTCAGTGTTCACCTTAAAGGACGCTTCGCATTCTTCCCTTAACGGTGATTTATACCACAAGCCATTACCCTGCTGCTTGACAGGTGAATAACCTAAACTGTGCAGATAGTCTGCGATGGGTATTTGTTTCACATCTTCGATATTCACAACATTTTCTTTTTTGGGGACTAAAAAACAGTTGAAAAGTGCACCAGTCCTGTTTAGTCCGTCATATATATACCCGTACCATACTAAACCTGCCTGTTCCGATACAGGGAAATAGTAAGTCCATTCCTCTTGTATATACACCCGGACTAAACCAAACTGACTTTTAATAATGGAAATCGGGATTATAGCGGTAGCCCTTGCCCTCTTTCACAATCATGCGCTTGTTCACAAGAAACTTGTTAAGTGACACAAGAACATTGCGTCCACGCTCGTAGCCGATACTCGCATAACCCTGTTTCAATGCCGCTATGACATTGGAATAGCCTTGTACCACCTGCTTGCCGAAACCGTTCTCCAACGCTTCCCGGTGTTGCTGTTCAGTCAGTTCCGTAAGCGGAAAATTCCTGTCCTGCTTAGGTTGTTGGAATACATAATCATCCACGATTTCGGGCAAAGCGTTGTCATTGATACGGAATGCGAACGGGTCAAATTCCCGGTCACGTATGTGCATCGCCTTTACCTCGCTTATGTTGCCGTCCTGCTGGCTTTTCGTGATTTGCAGGACGGTTTCAGCCTTGTTGTTCAGTTCCGTACCGATATGCCCCCTTGTGTTGTCATCCCCCTTGTTCAAATGCAGTACGGTATGGATATGCAGGTTATATCCGCTTGACCAGCGCATCAAGAGGTTGATTAGGTCAGTCGATTCGCTGGGGCTGTTGATGTCATACATCAAGTCACGGATTCCGTCAATGATGAGCAACCCCACATCGGGCATATTTTCAAGCATATAACCGATAATCTGTTTCCGCTTGTCGGGTGTCTGCTCCCTTAGCACGATGAAAACAAAATCGTCCCTGTCCTTGTCGGTAGGCAGTCCGGCAAGCCGCAAAATACGCTCCATGACCTTGTGGCAATGGTATTTGCTCTGCTCGGTATCTACATAGAGGATTTTCCGTTTGTTCGGTGGCAGGTATGCCGAATACTTCAGTACCTCGTCATTCTTCAACGCTGCCGCAACGATAGCGGAAATGTTGAATGTCTTTTTGCTCTTGGCTTTACCCGTGGATGCGCTGAAATTACCCAGCGTGCCAATGGTAGAGCCGTTCACCCAAAGTATTTCGGGCGGTACTTCGTAAGTGTCCGTCACCTTTAGATGAATGGTTTTCCAAAGGGCTGCGAAATCCTCTTTCTGCATGGTGATGTCCTGCCCGGCTTCTGTCGCTTTTCTATTTTCCATAGCCGTTATTTCTTTAGAGGACGGTTAAGGATATACTTCTGCGCTTCCTGCTCTATCTGCGCCTGCGTCTTGACCGGATTCTGACGCAACCATGCTTCCAACTCCGCTTTCTCAAAATAAAGCATTTTGCCCTGCGGCTTGTAATGGGGTATCAAGTTACCCGAAGTCAGCTTGTACAGGTAACTTTTAGAAAGGTTCAAGAACTTGCTCGCTTCATCGAAGCTAAGCACGTTCTTTGAAAGGAACAACATCTTTTCGAGTTCGGAAACTCTTAACTCTAAATTTTTTTCCATATTGTTTAGGAATTTAGGTGAAACAATATGAAGGTGCGCACCCTCGTTTTTTTGTTAACGAGGGCAAAGTTAAGAGCTTGAAAATGAAGTCTAATTGACCTTTGTTTGAGCGTTCAATCTATGCTCAACCTTTTTGCAGTTGTTTGATGTATTTGTCTATGATTTCATATCCTTTCGGATAGATGTTTTTCGCTTGGTCTGTCGCACTCGACAGGTCAGTACGTGTAAGCGGTTCACCTTTTATCTTCTTCAATATCAGCTTATTGTTTGCTATGACAGACTGCCATTCATAAACGATGTAATTATAACAGCTAAGTTGCATCATAAGATAGGCTAACAGACGGGTATTATTAACTTTCAATACCCCATTCAGTTTGCAGTTGAAAAAATCGGTAAGTATTTTGGCACTGACGGTAGTAGTAAACATATTCGCTTCATTCACACAGTCGGTCAGAAGTTTGATTTCATTAGCTTTCAACGTGGACTTGAAAGGATTGCTTTTGCCCACAATCTTGGTTGGATTAGTATCTGCACTTTCCTCTTTCTCTTTTGGCAAGGCTTGCTCTTGGATGGCAACCGCATCTGTATGGTAATTGCTTTCCTGTTCTTGCAGATAGCGCAAATATTTGGAAAGCACGACAAGATTAACGATAATGGACAAATAAGGAAGCCACCCATCATAACAGGACGGTTCATGCAAATATGCATCCATATCAAAATCAGAGCAGCGGAAACCGATATACTTTTTTCTTTCATCAGAATTCAAGTCCTCAAAATAACCACTTTCCCACAAAAAATCGGGAATATCCATGTCCAATACAATGTTACGCACGACACGGTATTTTTGTTGGATGGCTACAATATTTTCAGTCACACGGAAAATTTCTTGCCGCAAATAATCCTTTAGCTGGGCTTGCGTCAAATATTCACGTTTTAAAAATAGTGCATCTACTTTAGTTTTATAGTCATGCGCTATACAACTATCTAATATCTTCTGTATTTCTCTGAAATTGGTTTCTATATGATTTTCCATAATCGTGTGCCTTTAAACGTTCTTACTACAAATATAAGGTAAGAATCTCACTTTTCCCGAAAACATCGGCAATAATAAGGAAGAAAAGATAAGGTAATAGTTAAGAAATCATAAAGACGCAGGGAGAAAAACTATAAAAGTACACCTTTTCTTTGTATTCGTCATTCAGTACACATTTAGTACGCCCTATGAAAGTAGAAAACCCTGATAATCAAGCGATTATCAGGGTTTATTCGTACCCAGACCCGGGGTCGAACCGGGATGGAAGTGAATCCACTGGTGTTTGAGACCAGCGCGTCTACCGATTCCGCCATCTGGGCATGTTTGATTTCTCAAATGCGGTGCAAAGATACAGCTTTTTTCTAAACCTGCAATACTTTTCCTAAAAAAAGTCGAAAAAAACGATAAAACCAGCTTGAATCATTCCTTATTTGTAAAATATGCAGTACATTAGCAGAAACTTTTAAAATCAATAGCATGGTAACCAATAAGGATAATTTCTGTGTAATTATGGGTGGAGGAATAGGCAGCCGTTTCTGGCCATTCAGCCGCAAAACACTTCCAAAACAGTTTCTGGATTTCTTTGGTACGGGACGTTCCTTGCTACAGCAAACCTTCGACCGTTTCAAGCAAGTAATTCCCATGGAAAATATACTTATCGTAACAAATGACTTGTATGCCGACCTTGTAAAGGAACAACTTCCCGAACTTAAGCCCGAACAGATTCTACTGGAACCGACGCGCAGGAATACAGCCCCCTGCATCGCATGGGCTTCCTATCATATCCACGCCTTGAATCCGAACGCCAATATAGTGGTAGCTCCTTCGGACCACTTAATTCTGAAGGAAGGTGAATTTCTGGCAGCTATCGAAAAAGGGCTGGATTTCGTTTCCGTATCGGACAACCTGCTGACACTCGGCATCAAGCCCAACCGTCCGGAAACCGGATATGGCTACATACAGATAGCCGAAGCCGCCGGTGATAACTTCTACAAGGTAAAAACCTTCACCGAAAAGCCCGAGTTGGAACTGGCAAAAGTATTCGTGGAAAGCGGAGAATTTTATTGGAACTCCGGCCTGTTCATGTGGAACGTAAATACCATCATTAAAGCAAACGAAGCCCTGCTGCCCGAGCTGGCCTCCAAACTGGCCCCTGGCAAAGATGTGTACGGAACAGCCCGGGAGAAACAATTCATTGATGAGAACTTCCCTGCTTGCCCTAATGTCTCCATAGACTTCGGCATCATGGAAAAGGCTGACAATGTATATGTATCATTAGGTGATTTCGGTTGGTCTGATTTAGGAACCTGGGGGTCTTTGTATGATTTGTCTCCTAAAGATGAAGCAGGCAATGTAGCCCTAAAATGCAAATCACTCATCTATAACAGTAAAGACAATATCGTGGTGCTGCCCGACAACAAACTTGCTGTTATCGACGGTTTGGAAGGTTATCTCATAGCTGAGTCGGACAATGTATTACTGATTTGCAAGAAGGATGAAGAACATACCATCCGCAAATATGTGAATGACGCCCAGATAAAATTGGGAGAAAAATACATTTAAATTAAGAATTAAAGGATAGGTGCCGAAGATAAAAAATAGCGGGAGTTGGATGAGTCCCAACTCCCGCTTCCGTTTATTTAGGGGAGGAAAATAAACCGGTTAAAGCGCTGCACGGATGGCTTCCGCCACAGCTTTGAATTCTTCGTCCGTCAGTTTCAGTTTGGGATTGGAGAAAAGCATATCTTTTTCGTTCTGCATAGGAATCAGATGTATGTGCGCATGAGGCACTTCCAGCCCCAATACCGCTTCTCCTACCTTTCTACACGGGAAGGCCTTGCCAATGGCAAGCGCCACTCTCTTGGCGAAAACATGCATCGCCGCCAAATCCTCATCATTCAAATCGAAGATATAATCTACTTCCTGCTTGGGAATGACCAATGTATGACCTTTTACCAACGGATTGATGTCAAGGAACGCAAAGAATCTGTCATCCTCCGCCACCTTGTAGCAAGGTATTTCACCTGCGATAATTCTACTGAATATTGTTGCCATAGCTATAAATTATAAAATAAGGCAAGCCCGTATGCGGACCTGCCTTCCTTTAAAATGATATGTTCACTACTTCCAGGTTAATCATGCCCTGCGGAACTTTGATTTCTGCGATGTCACCTACTTTCTTGCCAAGCAGACCTTGTGCAATCGGAGTATTCACGGAAATCTTTCCTTCCTTCAGATTGGCTTCACTTTCGGAAACGATGGTATAAACCATCTTCATGCCATTCTTCACGTTCTTAAGCTCTACTTTATTAAGAATCTGTACAGAATCGGTTTTCAACTTCGACTCATCAATAATCTTGGCGTCGGCAATGGTCAGCTTCAAATTGTTAATTTTCATCTCAAGCATACCTTGAGCTTCCTTGGCAGCGTCATACTCTGCATTTTCCGACAAATCACCTTTGTCACGCGCTTCGGCAATGGCAGCCGATATTTTGGGACGTTCCACCGTCTCCAGGTGTTTCAATTCGGCCATTAATTTCTTGTAGCCGTCTTCTGACATATAAGCCATACTTTTTCCTCCTTAAATGTTATATTAGTTTTTAATGGTACTATAAACAAAAAAGAATTCCAACATGGTCAGCATGCTGGAACCCTCTTTCCGATTTTCCTTTGCAAAGATAGCCTTTTAAGCAATGCGTGTCAAGCATAAAAGGCTGCTTTGTAACATATTTAAACGAAAACTTCTTATTTATAACATGTTACAGCAATGCTTTCACTGCCGCCTCCAAGTCTTTAATACTCTCTCCACGGGCACTCAACTCATTGTTCTTGTTGACCAGGAACACAGAAGGCACATTCTTCACATTATAAGAAGCCGCTATAGACGAATAAATTCCATTGCCGTCGCGCACACAAATCCAAGGTAGATTGTCGGCAGTTGTTTTCCAATAGTGCTCGTCTGCATCCAGAGAAACCTGATAAATTTCCAATCCCTGGGCAGCATACTTGTCGTACAAGTCACGCAACATATAATTATGTGTAGCAGAAACGGCACTCTGATAAACAGTGAAGTCCACAATAACAGCCTTGCCCTTCAATTCGCTCAACTTACGTGTATTGCCCTTCATGTCACGTAGGTTAATGTCGATGATGCCGGTTTCGGAAATTGCCTCTTCAGGGATTTCCACCACCTTCTGTTGCGGAGTACGGGTATTCTTCATTCCCTTTATTACAATGTTGTAGAGGTTCTTGGAACGGTCTGCATCCGGATAATAATTGTTCAAGCTGGTTGCCACGGCTGCAAAACACTTAACGTCTTCCTTATTGTTCAGAGGGTCGAAAATCAAATAATTATTCAACTTCTGAAACAAGGCGAAATAGGCGGTAGCCGTATTGGGAGCAGCAAAAATATAGCTGATTTTCACTTCATCCTTATAATTCTTCAATAAAGAAGCGAGGCTATCCTCAAAAACATCAGCGCCTATCTTATGTGCCTGCACCGACTGCAGCAATGCATTCACATTATCCTGAAGCTTCATCTGCTTCAAGGTCAAGTCCTTTATCTTCGAGCTGTTCGGAGAACCTTCGACCGTATAGGCAGTGGCAAAATCGGTATAAGGTGCCCTTACCAAAACCGTTTCCGTCGAATCTACCGAGAAATTAATAACCTTGTCATCTACCCGCAAACGGTAGAATTCCGGAGACACCGGACGTACCTGCTTGAAGTGGAAAGAACCATCCCCTTTCAGTTTTACAGAATCCAAAGGGACAATACCTTCCAATGCCGAGGCTTCCAAATAAAGCATCTTGCCGTCGGCACCAGACACTTCACCCTCTACTTTGAATTTAGGTTCGGAATTACATGCACCCAATGCTATTGCAGTAAGTGCCATAAAAAAGATTTTCTTCATATCGTATCTTCAGTTTTGTTTTGCAAACGTGCCTGCAAATATACTTCTTTTCAAGTTCAGTCAAAGCATTTTCCCACGTTCTTACATATAGAAAACAGCAAAAAACAACTAAATACAAACTTTTTATCTCATTCCCACCATTTTACATGAATAAATTATGTATCTTTGCACGAATTTTGAAAGAAAATTAGATATAAAACATTTTTTATGATTAACCCAATTGTTAAGACGATCGAGCTTCCTGATGGCAGAACCATCACGCTCGAAACGGGAAAGCTGGCAAAACAGGCAGACGGTTCTGTAATGCTTCGTATGGGCAACACCATGCTTTTAGCTACTGTTTGTGCCGCCAAGGACGCAGTTCCCGGAACAGATTTCATGCCATTACAAGTAGAGTACAAAGAAAAATTCTCCGCATTCGGACGTTTCCCCGGCGGTTTCACAAAACGTGAAGGACGCGCTTCTGACTACGAAATCCTCACTTGCCGCCTCGTTGACCGTGCTCTCCGCCCCTTATTCCCTGATAATTTCCATGCAGAGGTATACGTAAACATCATTCTTTTCTCGGCAGACGGCGTAGATATGCCCGATGCTCTGGCCGGACTCGCTGCTTCTGCCGCACTTGCAGTTTCAGATATCCCCTTCAACGGACCTATTTCCGAAGTACGCGTAGCACGCATCAACGGACAATTTGTCATCAACCCTACCTTTGAGCAACTGGAGCAAGCCGATATGGACTTGATGGTGGGCGCCACTTATGAAAACATCATGATGGTGGAAGGCGAAATGGACGAAGTTTCCGAGCAGGACTTGCTGGAAGCTATGAAGGCCGCACACGAAGCCATTAAGATTCAGTGTAAGGCACAGATGGAACTGGCAGAGGAAGTAGGCTCTACCGTGAAACGCGAATATTGCCACGAAGTGAATGACGAAGAACTTCGTAAAGCCGTTCACGACGCTTGCTACGACAAGGCTTATGCCATCGCCGCTTCCGGAAACAAGAACAAGCACGAACGCATGGATGCTTTCGATGCCATCCGCGAAGAATTCAAGGCACAGTTCTCCGAAGAAGAATTGGAAGAAAAGGCAGCCCTCATCGACCGTTACTATCATGATGTGGAAAAAGAGGCGATG
Source organism: Bacteroides sp. L10-4 (assembly GCF_013373675.1). NCBI lineage: Bacteria > Pseudomonadati > Bacteroidota > Bacteroidia > Bacteroidales > Bacteroidaceae > Bacteroides > Bacteroides sp. L10-4. The sequence continues at coordinate 59,579 of NZ_JABXJH010000014.1, read as the reverse complement.
CGCCGTTCCATTCTGGACGAAGGCAAACGCCTTGACGGACGTAAGACCACCGAAATCCGTCCTATCTGGTGTGAGACCAGCTACCTGCCCGGCCCTCACGGCTCCGCTATTTTCACACGTGGCGAGACACAGTCTTTGTCTACAGTGACTTTAGGTACCAAGTTGGACGAGAAGATTATCGACGACGTATTGGAACACGGAAAAGAACGTTTCCTTCTGCACTATAACTTCCCTCCGTTCTCTACAGGCGAAGCTAAGGCACAACGCGGTGTAGGCCGCCGTGAAATCGGTCATGGCCACTTAGCATGGCGTGCCTTGAAGGGGCAGATTCCCGCAGACTATCCGTACGTAGTACGCGTAGTATCCGACATCCTCGAATCAAACGGTTCTTCTTCCATGGCTACCGTATGTGCCGGAACTCTGGCATTGATGGATGCAGGTGTGAAAATCAAGAAACCGGTATCAGGTATCGCCATGGGATTGATTAAGAATGCAGGCGAAGACAAATATGCCGTATTGTCCGACATCCTCGGTGATGAGGACCACTTGGGCGACATGGACTTCAAAGTGACCGGAACAAAAGACGGTATCACCGCCACTCAGATGGACATCAAAGTAGACGGTCTTTCATACGAAATCCTCGAAAAGGCATTGCTGCAGGCTAAGGAAGGCCGCGAATACATTCTGGGTAAAATCACCGAATGCATCGCAGAACCTCGCGAAGACCTGAAACCTCACGCTCCGCGTATCGAGACAATGACCATCCCCAAAGAATTCATTGGTGCTGTTATCGGCCCTGGTGGAAAGATTATCCAAGGTATGCAGGAAGAAACCGGTGCCACCATCACAATTGAAGAAGTGGACAACATCGGTAGAATCGAAATCGCCGGTACCAACAAGAAGAGCATCGATGATGCTATGCGTATCATCAAAGGCATTGTGGCTGTACCTGAAGTAGGCGAAGTCTACAAAGGCAAGGTACGCTCCATTATGCCTTACGGCGCATTCGTTGAATTCCTTCCGGGTAAGGACGGTTTGCTCCACATCTCTGAAATCGACTGGAAACGTCTGGAAACTGTAGAAGAAGCCGGAATCAAGGAAGGAGACGAGATAGACGTAAAACTTCTCGACATCGACCCGAAGACTGGAAAGTTCAAGCTGTCACGCAAAGTATTGCTTCCAAGACCGGAAAGACAAGAAAGACCGGAAAAGAAATAAGAAATCTCTTATTCTTTAAGCATATAAAGCCTGGTGGAACTCCATCAGGCTTTCTTTTTGTCAATACGGCCAGAAATGGTTCCGAAAAAACAAGGCACAATACTTGCGTATTCCAAAAAGATCATGTTTTTTGTTCTGAAAAGCCCTATATTCCATAAAAAGCCTCAATTAAGGTCCGGTTTAAGAAGCCTACAAACTATGAATCTTTTCACACGCTTTTTCCAGGAAAACCAAGAAAAGTTTTTGGCCTTTGCTTATAAGCAGAAGCGCATCATGCCGATGCTCCGCTGGACGGCCCGCATAGCCACCGTCACCATTATCGGTTATTTCATCACCTCCGATTTTCGATATAACAAGGAGATACAATTGCAAACAATCACCGTACCTGCCGGACAACGGGCACAGATTATCCTTGCCGATGGAATGCGCGTATGACTGAACTCCAAGTCTGCCATGAAATATACCACCAACTTCGGACGCAACGAACGGAATGTGGAACTAGACGGAGAGACCTACTTTGAAGTAGCCAAAAACAAGAAAACGGTCCTTCTTATGAATATCTACGTTGGAAAGAGAGACTATACTGTTTTAAAAACACTCCATTCAGAGGCATCCTCAGTAGACTGAAAAATACCATAACGTAAAAATAACCGCTGCCAGTCTCCTACTGCTGAACTACAGTAGCTTTACCGACAAGTTCAGAGAGCAGGATGGTATAGAACATATACTGCGGACTATCTCGAAAGACCATCCTTTCAAGTTCCGCATCAACGAAGAAAAGGATTCAATTGTTATATATGAGTAAGAAAAAAGATCGGAAAGTACCCCCATACTTTCCGATCCGAAACAGTCAAAAATCGACCTTAATCAATTTATTAACTTAACACAGTGACAAAGATATGAGAAAAATTTTGTTGATGAGGCCTTTTTATCTAAAAAAATTAGATTTTAAGCAATTATTGCAAACCCATGAAAATCACATTATTCCTTCTCTTGCTTATTATATTTCAGGTATACAGCGGGAACTGCTACTCTCAGAATGCCAAAGTCAGCATTCAAAATGCCCAGCTGAGGGTAGAACAAGTTCTCAAGCAAATTGAGTTGCAAACAGAATTCCTATTTGTATATAACAAACAGAACGTCAATGTACGGCAAGCTGGGGTGCAAAAAGCAATGCAATAAACTATAACAACACAAGCGATTTTCAGCAATGGAATCACTTCTTTCAATTCGCTGACCATAAAGATTGAGGGCACTTACTCCACCGTTACTGCCGTACCGCAGGCTGTAACCATCAGCATGCTGCCACTACTTCCTACCGTTTCATAATCCAGGTCTACACCAATCACGGCATTGGCACCCATAGCACGGGCATTTTCCTGCATCTCGCGCAAAGCAGTCTCCTTAGCTTCGCGCAGCACTTCTTCATAAGAGCCGCTTCGCCCACCCACCACGTCGCGGATGCTGGCAAAGAAATCGCGGAATACATTGGCACCGATAATCGTTTCACCGGAAACGATACCATAATAGCGGGTGATACGTCCACCCTCAATGGTCGGGGTTGTTGTTACTAACATAATCTTATTCTTTTTAAGTTATTTACTACTATCAGACGCACGAAGCAGGCAAAAAGTTGCAGAAACAGCCTAAAACATTTGCCGGACACGATTGACACCGGCAACCAGGATATCTATTTCCTCTTTAGTATTGTAAAGTCCGAAAGAAACACGCACCGTTCCTTCAATGCCAAGACGCTGCATCAACGGTTGGGCACAATGATGTCCCGTACGCACAGCGATGCCAAGCCGGTCAAGTAACGTCCCCATATCGAAATGATGAATATCCCCTACCAGAAACGATATGACACTACCCTTGTCTTCTGCCTCACCAAAGATACGCATACCGGGAATCTCTTTCAGCCGTCGCATGGCATACTGGATCAATTCGTGTTCATAGGCGGCAATCTTGTCCATCCCAACCAGCGAAACGTAGTCCAAAGCTTTGGCAAGTCCGGTAGTACCGATATAATCCGGCGTACCAGCTTCAAACTTGAACGGCAACTCATTGAAGGTGGTCTTTTCAAAAGAGACATGCTGAATCATCTCTCCACCACCCTGATAGGGAGGTATCCTGTCCAGCCACTCCTCCTTACCATAAAGCACGCCTACTCCCGTAGGACCGTACACCTTGTGAGCTGAGAAAACGAAGAAATCGGCATCCAAGTCCTGCACATCCACCGACATGTGGGGGATGGACTGGGCACCGTCCACAAGCACTGGAACACCTTGCTCATGGGCAAAAACAATCATCTCTTTGACGGGATTGACCGTACCTAGTACATTGGAGACATGCGCTACACTGACAATCTTGGTACGCTCGGAGAACAACTGCCTGTATTCATCCAACAAGAGTTCGCCCTTGTCATTCATCGGAATCACCTTGATGGCAATTCCACGCTTAGCAGCAAGCAGCTGCCAGGGAACAATGTTACTATGGTGTTCCATCACAGAAAGAATCACCTCATCACCCTCCTGCATAAATTCCTCACCAAAGCTGGAGACAAGCAGGTTGATACTTTCCGTCGTACCACGGGTGAAGACAATCTCATTTGAGCTGCGGGCATTGATAAAACGTTTCACCGTTTCGCGTGATGCCTCATGCAACTCCGTAGCCTGCTGCGAGAGGAAATGCACCCCGCGATGTACATTGGCATTCACCGAATAATACTCGTCCGTAATGGCATCTACTACCTGGCGGGGTTTCTGCGTAGTTGCACCATTATCAAAGTAGACCAACGGCTTGCCGTATATTTCACGAGAGAGGATGGGGAAATCGGCTCGAAGCCTCTCTCCCAACGCCTCCCCCGTAGGGAGGGGAGAAGAGTTGCTCTTATTTATATCTTTGTTCATAATGAATCGAAATTATAAGTTATTACTTGCAGATGGCACATCCCCGGCATTTGTTCAGTTCACCCCGGAAACGCTTCTCTACCAACAAGTGCAGACGGTCTTTCAAAGCATCCAAACGGATTGTATCAATGACTTCGTTGACAAAAGCGAACATAAGCAGCAGGCGCGCCTCACGCACCGGAATACCACGCTGCTGCATGTAAAAGAGAGCGCTTTCATCGAGCTGCCCCACCGTAGCACCATGACTGCACTTCACGTCATCTGCATAAATCTCCAGCTGAGGCTGGGTGTACATACGTGCATCGCGGGTGGCACAAAGATTACGGTTGGTCTGTTGCGAACTGGTGTGCTGTGCGTCAGGACGCACTAAAACCAGACCGGCAAAGGCACCTACAGCCTGGTCGTCAAGGACATACTTATAAAGTTCATTACTGGTACAGTTGGGCACGGCATGGTCGATTGTCGTATGATTGTCCACATGCTGATTCTTGTCTGCAATGGCCATACCGCACAGATTCAGCTCCGCATGTTCACCGACAAGCGTCACACGGGTTGTATTGCGTGTAGTGCCATTGTGCAGGGTCATGCCATTCAGCAAAACATTACTGTTGGCTTCCTGCTTTACATACATATTGCTGATACGCACTGTACTGGTGTGCGTCTCCTCCAATTCATAAAAATCAAAAACAGCATTTTCACCGGCAAAGATTTCTATCACCTGTGTTGCCAGGAAGTTCACACTATCCATCGCATGGTCACATGCCAGCAAGCGAGCTTGCGCACCCTCTTCCAAAATAACCAGCATACGGCGGTTCACCATAAAATTGACGTCACCACGCAGGATATTCACCAGCTGAACAGGTTTCTCTACCACCACGTTCTTAGGAACATAAAACAGAACACCGTCTTGCGCAAAAGCCGTGTTGAACGCTGTCACTCCATCCTCTGTCGTATCAGCCAGTTTACCGTAGTATTTCTTCACCAATTCAGGATTCTGTTCAGCCACTTCCTTCAGACTACCGAAAATAACTCCATTAGGCAGATGGGATTTGGGCAAAGCCTTGCCATAGAAAGCATCGTTCACCACAAAATAAAGGGCAGTGCTCATGTTAGGAACATCGCACTTGAACACCTCGTATGGATTCACCGGAATTTCCAATCGGTTCAAGTTCAAGCCATAATCCGGCTCAAAGAACTTACTGATATCCGTATATTTGTATTTCTCCTCCTTACGGGTGGGAAAGCCTAGGCGCTCGAAGTCGGCAAAAGCAGCGGCACGCGGCGCATTCAGCACCTCAGTGCTATGCCGGCATATCATCGCCTCCGTCTGGGAGAAAAGGTCTATATATTGTTGCTCTACACTCATGTTTTCAGATTATGAGTTTATAATTCACTTGCTTCTTTCTTTATCCAATCGAAGCCACGTGTTTCAATCTCCTTCGCCAGTTCCGGTCCACCGGTCTTTACGATACGTCCGCCCAGCAATACATGTACCGTATCGGGTTTGATATAGTCCAACAATCGCTGGTAGTGGGTAATGACCATAGCACTGGTTTCCGCAGTCTTGAGTTTGTTGAAACCGTCGGCCACAATACGCAGGGCATCCACATCCAATCCGGAATCCGTTTCGTCCAGAATAGCAAAAGTCGGTTCCAACATCGCCATCTGGAATATCTCGTTACGCTTCTTTTCACCGCCGCTGAAACCTTCGTTCACGCTGCGGTTGGCAAGCTTGTTGTCTAATTCCACAATGGCACGCTTCTCGCGCATCAGCTTCAGGAACTCACTGGCCGACAAAGCAGGCAGATGGCGGTACTTGCGTTGCTCATTTACAGCAGCACGCATGAAGTTTACCATCGAAACACCCGGAATCTCTACCGGAGTCTGGAAAGAAAGGAAAATTCCTTCATGCGCACGGTCTTCAGGGCTCATGGCAAGCAGGTCCTTGCCATTAAAGGTGATGGAGCCGCGCGTCACTTCGTAAGCAGGATGGCCTACCAACACATTACTCAACGTACTTTTACCGGCACCGTTCTGTCCCATCAGTGCATGTACTTCTCCATCATGTATGGTCAAGTTGATGCCTTTCAATATTTCTTTGCCATTGATGCTGGCATGTAGGTCTTTTATCTTTAACATCTTTATATTTACTATTTGACTATTTACAATTTACAATTTAATCACCCCACGCTTCCTTCCAGCGAAATAGCAAGCAATTTCTGCGCTTCTACGGCAAACTCCATTGGCAGCTTATTCAATACCTCCTTGGCATAACCGTTCACAATCAGTCCTACGGCATCTTCCGTAGAAATACCGCGTTGGTTGCAGTAGAATATCTGGTCCTCACTGATTTTGCTGGTAGTGGCCTCATGCTCCACGATGGCCGTTTCGTTTCGGATGTCCATGTAAGGGAAAGTGTGCGCACCGCATTTGTCGCCAAGCAACAAGGAGTCGCACTGGCTGTAATTACGGGCATTGTCCGCTCTCTGTGCCACGCGCACCAGGCCACGGTAAGAGTTCTCACTCTTTCCGGCAGAGATACCTTTGCTCACAATGGTACTCCGGGTATTCTTGCCCAGATGAATCATTTTTGTTCCCGTGTCTGCCTGCTGATGGTTATTGGTTACTGCCACACTATAGAATTCTGCCGTCGAATTGTCGCCGGAAAGGATGCAGGACGGATATTTCCAAGTAATGGCCGAACCAGTTTCCACTTGGGTCCAGGAGAGCTTACTGTCCACTCCTTTACAATGACCACGTTTCGTCACAAAGTTATAAACACCACCCCGGCCCTCGGCATCACCGGGATACCAGTTCTGCACGGTGCTGTATTTCACTTCTGCACGGTCGTGCACTACAATTTCCACAATGGCTGCGTGCAACTGGTTCTCGTCACGCATCGGAGCCGTACACCCTTCCAGATAAGAAACGTACGAATCATCATCCGCCACAATCAAGGTTCTTTCGAACTGCCCCGTATTGCGGGCATTGATGCGGAAATAGGTGGACAACTCCATCGGACAGCGTACCCCCTTCGGGATATAGACAAAAGAACCGTCGGAGAACACCGCCGAGTTCAGTGCCGCAAAGAAGTTGTCACGATAAGGCACCACCGAACCGAGATATTTCTGTACCAAGTCGGGATGCTCGCGTACAGCCTCGCTGAACGAGCAGAAGATGATTCCTTTCTCCATCAGCGTCTCCTTGAAGGTAGTCTTTACAGACACCGAGTCCATAACGGCATCCACAGCCATACCGCTCAACGCCATCTGCTCTTCCAGCGGAATGCCCAGCTTATTGAAAGTCTTTATCAACTCAGGGTCCACCTCATCCATGCTCTTCGGGCCCTCCTTCTTCTTCGTAGGGTCAGCATAGTAGGATATGGCCTGATAATCTATTTCGGGAATGCGGAGATGTGCCCATGTAGGCATCTCCAACGTCAGCCAGTGGCGATATGCCTTCAGGCGGAACTCCAGCAACCATTCCGGTTCTCCCTTCTTCTCAGAGATAAGCCGCACAACATCTTCATTCAGCCCGCGCTCAATGATGTCGGTATGCACGTCGGTCGTGAAACCATACTTATACTTTTCCTGAGTGAGTTCCTTTACATATTTATTGGGTTCTTCTTGTTGCATCACTTCTATAATTACAAATTATGAATTACAAAATCACGGCTCACGGTATCAGTCAAAGTCTCCGTTTACAATCTGCTCCGTAACCGCCTTTGCCGCGGGAAAGAATATCCCGGCAAACTCTTCCATAGGATAATATAACACTGATTCTTTCTTTTTTGTTTTGCCAATCAGCGCATTGTCTCCGTCTATAAATTCGATGACACCAATCAGCAGGCTCGTCAGCAGGAGGTACTTCAAAGCCCCCAGACCGGCTCCCAACCAATGATTGAGCCAGCCCAGCGAGACGGCCTCCATTGCCTGGGTCAGCAGAGAAGCCACCAGGGAGAAGAGCAAGGGAACAGCCAGCCAGATGAGGACAAATGCCAGTACTTGCGCCACTGTCATAGAGTCTGTCAATGTGGGGCACAGCTTCGCTGCCAACGAAGCATACAAAGCCTTTGCCGCCAGCAGACCGACAATCAGCCCCAGCAGAGAGGCCAATTGCTTCACAAAACCTTTCATGAAGCCGACGATTGCGCCCAAGCCGAAAACTGCCAATATGATGATATCTATAACTGCCATAAAATTAATGTATTAATGTATTAATGTACCAATGAGCAAATAGCTAATATGCAAAATGTGCCAATTGCCCTGCGGCATTTTCTTTACACGCAGCCAATTGGCACATTAGCATATTTGCACATTATTCAATTATAATGTTTGCTTCACTTCTATTTCTTCGTAAGATTCGATAATATCGCCCACCTTGATGTCGTTGCAGTTTGTCAGGCTGATACCGCACTCGAAGTTGGTACCTACCTCCTTCACGTCGTCCTTGAAGCGCTTCAGGGCATTGATGGCACCTGTAAAGATTACGATACCGTCGCGTATCAAACGGGCCTTGTCGCTGCGTTTCACCTTTCCGGTCTTGACCATGGCACCTGCCACAAGTCCCACCTTCGTGATGTTGAACACCTCGCGCACCTCGATGGTTGCCGTAACCTGCTCCTTCAAAGTCGGTGCCAGCATACCTTCCATGGCAGCCTTCACCTCTTCGATGGCATCGTAGATGACGGAATACTTGCGGATATCCACACCCTCCTGCTCTGCCAGCTTGGCGGCAGCACCCGAAGGACGTACCTGGAAACCGACGATTATCGCATCCGAAGCGGCAGCCAGAGAAACATCCGATTCGGAAATCTGACCGACACCCTTGTGAATTACGTTCACCTGCACCTGCTCCGTAGACAGCTTAATCAAAGAGTCGCTCAACGCTTCCACAGAACCGTCCACGTCACCCTTCACAATCACATTCAGCTCATGGAAGTCACCCAGTGCCAGACGGCGGCCCACTTCGTCAAGCGTCAACATCTTCTGCGTACGCAGACCTTGTTCACGCTGTAATTGCTCACGTTTGTTGGCAATCTCGCGTGCTTCCTGCTCCGTCTCGATTACGTGGAACGTGTCACCTGCAGCAGGCGCACCGTTCAAGCCCAATATCAAGGCCGGTGTAGAAGGACCGGCTTCCTTCATGCGCTGGTTACGTTCGTTGAACATGGCCTTTACCTTACCGTAGCTGGTACCTGCCAGCACGATGTCGCCCATCTTCAGCGTACCGTTAGAAACCAATACCGTAGCCACATAGCCACGCCCCTTATCCAATGAAGATTCGATGATGGACCCGGTAGCACGACGGTTCGGGTTTGCTTTCAGCTCCAGCATTTCCGCTTCGAGCAGCACTTTCTCCATCAGCTCGGGTACACCGATACCCTTTTTGGCAGAGATATCCTGCGACTGATACTTACCGCCCCACTCTTCCACCAGGAAGTTCATGGCAGCCAGCTCTTCCTTGATTTTGTCGGGGTTGGCAGTCGGCTTATCAATCTTATTGATTGCAAATACAATGGGAACACCCGCAGCCATGGCATGGTTGATGGCTTCCTTTGTCTGCGGCATCACATTGTCGTCAGCAGCCACAATGATGATGGCAATATCCGTAGCCTTGGCACCACGGGCACGCATGGCGGTAAACGCTTCGTGACCCGGAGTATCGAGGAACGTAATCTTACGTCCGTCGTCCAATGACACGTGGTAGGCACCGATGTGCTGTGTGATACCACCCGCCTCACCGGCAATCACATTCGCCTTGCGGATGTAATCGAGCAATGAAGTCTTACCGTGGTCTACGTGACCCATCACCGTCACAATCGGAGCACGAGGTTCCAAGTCTTCCTCATCATCCTCTTCCTCTACAATGGCCTGCGCCACTTCCGCACTGACATATTCCGTCTTGAAGCCGAATTCCTCAGCCACCAGGTTGATGGTCTCCGCATCCAGACGCTGGTTGATGGATACCATGATACCAATGCTCATACAAGTGGCGATGACCTGGGTAACGGAAATATCCATCATGCTTGCCAACTCGTTGGCTGTCACAAATTCCGTGATTTTCAACACCTTACTTTCTGCCATTTCCATGTCTTCCAATTCCTGCATACGGCTGGAAGCCATTTCACGTTTCTCCTTACGATACTTGGCACCTTTGTTCTTTCCTTTTGAAGTGAGGCGTGCCAAAGTTTCCTTTACCTGCTTTGCTACATCTTCCTCGCTAACCTCCTGCTTGATGACCGGCTTCTTGAAGCGGTCTTTATTGCGGTTGCGGTTATTGTTGGAATTGCTTCCACCAGGCTGGTTCCCACCTTGCGGGCGGGCACCCTGACCTTGCTGGGCACCTGCGTGTCCACGATCGTTGCCACTACGCTGAAAGTTGGAGGCATTGTTGATATCCACTTTCTCCTTATTGATACGGACACGCTTCTTTTTGCCATTGGCATCGCCGGCAGCAGTGTCCTTTAACTTGCTGTCATCACGGCGGATTTCCTTGATGATAGCTTCCTTCATCTGTTTCTTCTGGTCTTGGCGAATCTTTTCCTTCTCTTCACGCTCCTTACGTTTCTCCTCTTTCGATTTCTTCTTCGGACGTGTGGACTGGTTCAAGGCAGCCAAATCTATCTGTCCGATGACATTAATCTTCGAAACAAACTCGGGCTGATGTATTTTGAAGATTTCTTCTCCTTCTTCTTTCACCTCTTTTTCAACCGGTGCTTCTTTAGCTGCCGGTGCGAGGGCAGGCGTTTCTATCATTTCTTCCTTTTCAATTTCTTGTTTAGCCTCAACAACCGAAGCAGGTTCTTCCTTGACAACGGGTTGGGGCTGCAGTTCCGAAACAAGCTGCGGCTCGGACTCAGATGCTGACTGTACCTCCGGTTGCGGCTGTGGCTCCGGTTGGGGGGCAGGAGTAGGTTCCGGTTTCGGTGTCTCTACAACTACCGATTCCTCCACCTTCTTCTCCTCTGCCACTATTTCCACTTCTTTCTCTTTTTCCTGAGCAGGAACAGGTCTACGGTTTAATTTATCCAAATCAATCTTGCCTACCGGCTTGAACTTCGGACGTACATCTTCCGGAACAACTGTCTTAATCTCCTCAGGTTTCGCTTTTTCCTGCGTTTCCTTATAGCCGTCAATAGACACAGACGCTTTGTTGCGATCCTTGCTCTGACGTTCCTGGCTGAAACGCTCCGACTTTATCTTAAGGTCCTTATCTGTACTAAACTCCTTTTTAAGCAGTTCGAACTGTTCATCCGTAATTTTCGTGTTCGGATTTGCCTCAACGGCAAACCCCTTCTTTTGCAGGAACTCGACAGCCGTCGTAATTCCCACATTCAAATCTCTTGTTACTTTGTTTAACCTTATCGTCATACTAATTAATGAATTAATGCGCCAATATGCTAATGTGCTAATTGGCTGAGAAAAAAGGAGTGTGCACTTCATCCGATATGCTATCTGCATTGGCACATTAGCATACTACCCACATTACCACATTACTGCTCCTCCTCTTCAAACTCCTGTTTCAAAATGCGCAATACCTCGTCCACCGTCTCTTCTTCGAGGTCCGTCTTCTCAATCAACATCTCACGGGGAGCGTTCAACACAGCCTTTGCCGTATCTATACCGATAGCCTTGATGGCATCGATGACCCAACCGTCTATCTCATCACGGAACTCATCCAAGTAGATGTCTTCATCCTCTATGGCCTCATCCAACTCACGGAACACGTCGATGGTGTACTCAGTCAACATACTGGCCAGCTTGATATTCAAGCCGCCTTTACCGATAGCCAGCGACACCTCTTCCGGTTTCAGGAACACTTCGGCCTTGCGTTCTTCCTCGTTCAAGCGGATGGAGGAAATCTTGGCAGGGCTCAAGGCACGCTGTATGAACAACTGAGTATTCGACGTATAGTTGATGACGTCGATATTCTCGTTGCGAAGCTCGCGGACAATACCATGAATACGGCTACCCTTCACACCCACGCAGGCACCTACCGGGTCGATACGGTCATCGTAGCTTTCAACGGCAATCTTGGCACGCTCGCCGGGGATGCGGGCAATCTTCTTGATGGTAATCAGTCCGTCATTGATTTCAGGTACTTCCATCTCGAACAGACGTTGCAGGAAGACGGGCGACGTACGGCTCAGGATAATCTTCGGATTATTGTTCTTGTTGTCCACACGTGCCACCACGGCGCGGGCGGTCTCACCCTTGCGGTAGAAGTCACTCGGTATCTGTTCGGTCTTGGGCAGCAACAGCTCATTGCCCTCATCATCAAGCAGCAGCATCTCTTTTTTCCAAATCTGGTAGACCTCCGCATTGATGATGGTACCCACCTTATCAATGTATTTGTTGTAAATACTGTCTTTTTCCAGTTCCAAAATCTTGGAGGCCAGCGTCTGGCGCAAGTTCAGGATGGCACGGCGACCAAAGTTCGCGAAGATAACTTCATCCGTCACTTCCTCGCCCACCTCATACGAAGCATCAATCTTCTGTGCCTCGGTCAATGCAATCTGCAGATTCGGATTTTCCAGGTCTTCGTCCGCCACTACCTCACGGTTACGCCATATTTCGAAGTCACCCTTGTCCGGGTTTACAATTACGTCGTAATTCTCATCGGTACCGAACATTTTCGCAATCACACTACGGAACGACTCCTCGAGTACGCTTACCATCGTGGTCCTGTCGATGTTCTTCAGTTCCTTAAATTCCGAGAATGTATCTATCAAGCTGACAGTTTCTACTTTTTTGGCCATAGTCTTATTTAAAACTGATTAAGTATTTAGTATATTTTATCTCTTCATACGCAAAGTCCAAGTCCTCATCCACCATCTTGGGACGCTTGGCACCTTCTTCTTTCACTTTCTTCTGGATGGTAACGACGAAATGCTGTTTGTCGGCTTCCTTCAGCACGCCGCAGAACTTGCATCCGTCCTTTGTCAGCACTTCCACTTCCTTGCCGATGTGGTTCATGTACTGCTGCAGTACCTTGAATGGCTGCCCGATGCCGGCCGAGCCTACTTCCAACTCATAATCCTCATCCTCACGGTTCAACTTAGACTCGATGTAGCGGCTCAGCTCCACGCAGTCCTCAATCCAAACACCTTCCTTGTGGTCTATTTCCACCACAATCTTGTCATCCGGGCTGATTGTCACCTCCACGAGGAAGTAGTCCTTTCCTTCCAGCCACTCGTCAACAATCTGACAAACAGTTTTCTTTTCTATCATAGATTAACCATTAAGAACAAAAAAGAGGAGCTTGATCGCCCCTCCACCTTTCATCCGTTTCCGCATGCAAAGATATAAATAATATGTTCGACTACAAAATATTAGGAGAAAAAAGATAGTTTTAACGATTCAAACAATCAAAATATTACTCTTCATATTCCACCACCTTTCTCAACGGCGCCAGCAATCTCTCCAATACATTTCTATCGGCAAGAATAATATCCGCCGTTCCCTTCAACTCACGCGAAGCAGGCAACAGCTTACCGTAATTGGTACGCAATCCTTCAGGCAAAGCGATTTCCACTACATAGACAGAGCCCCACTTCCGTAGGTGCCGACGAAATTGTCCGAATTGAGACGCTATAGGTATGACCTTTTCCATAGGAACTGGCAGAAACATCACTCCACTCATTCAGTTCCCTTATTACACATTTTTTCTAATTTTTCTCTGTTTATATCTAATAACAACGTCAAACTATCATCCGGCATCTTTACAAAATTAGAATCAATAAGAAACAAATTGTTCAGTAGACAAGAGCAGATCGACTCTGCTTGCAAAGAATCCACATCGGCATTATCAATCATAACCCTCACACAAGACTTCAATTTTTTTTCATATTGTTCATCAAACAGTTCTCGGTTACTTTTAACAGCGTGCTGACAAGCCGAAAACATAATGCACATAAACGAGCACAACACAACTTTCTTCATTTTCATATTTATTTATCCAATATTACTAAAAAACATTCCCATTTTAGAAGCTATCACTGGACGGCTATCTCGGCAAACCCCATCGCCTCTCCGGGCACTACCATACGGGTGGCTTTCAGCACGAGGTAGCGTGCCTTGACCGGAGTGAAGTAGACGGACTGCATGACCGGATTGTTCCGGATGTTGGAGAACTCACCGCTCTTCACCAAACGATTCACTCGGTCGGGCACCATGCCCACCGACAGCTCGTAAGTGGCGACAAGTCCCCGGTTGGGTTCTGCCTGGTCGGGCAGGAAATGGAACGAGGAAACGGTACGCTCGGCGCCCAGGTCGATGAGCAGGCGGTCGCCTTCTACAAAGAGAGTGGTCTGCGCATTGCGGTCGGCAGCAAGGGCGGAATCTTGTTCCGGCAGGTCGGGCAAAGTAAAAGAGAAGCTTTTCAGTTGCTCCGTCGGCACGGTATAGGCGATGTCGGCTCCTTGGCCTGCATCGTACACGCCAATGCTGCTAATGCACAACGGTCCGCGGGAATCGGTGAAGCGGATGCGGAGCGCATCGGACGTAATCGTCTCAAAACGCAACAGACGCTTATAGCCGATGGTGGTGGTTTCTTCGTTCAGGCGTACGGGAAGCCATGCGCCTTGCTTATCCTTGTATTCTACCACGAACGACTTCACCCGCTGCCCTAGCGGAATATACTCTTGTAAGAGCATGCGGTTCATGCGCCGGGGGGTGTCGAAAGCGAATTCCACATCGGCGGTATGAACACCGTCTTCAGTAGCCCAATAGGTATCATAATCGCTGTCGGTCATGGCAGCGGCCTTGAAGTGTCCGCCCCGCTCATTGGAAACCTTCGGGGTGAGCCCTGCCACCAGGTTGGTCTTCAGTTCCTGCTGCGCCAGTTGGTGGAAGCGGACGGCGTTGGCAGAATCAACGGGATGAATCAGCCCGTTGCGGTCGACGGGGAAGTTGAGCAGCAGTGTGCCGTTGTGTCCCACACTGCGGTAGTAAAGATCGAGCAGCTGTTCGGGCGTCTTTACACGGTTGTCCTCTTCAGGATGATAGAACCAGCCCGGACGGATGGAGACGTCGCACTCTGCCGGCACCCACTGGTTGCCATCAGGATGTCCGTATTGCAGTTCGTAGCTTTTGTCATAACCCGGAAAGACTTCCCCCTTGCGGAGGAACGACCAATTGGTGGCACCGGCAAAGCCTTTCTCATTACCCACCCAGCGGCATCCGGGACCTCCGTCGGAGAAGATGACCGCCTGCGGCTGTATGCTGTCCAGCATTTCGTAGATACGCGGATAGTTATAATAGTTCTTACGATCGATGGTACGCATGTCTTTGGCACCGCCATACCAGCCGTCACCACCATTGGCACCATCGAACCAGACTTCGAACACTTCGCCGTAGTTGGTCAGCAGGTCGCGAAGCTGTGCATAGAAGTAGTCCAGATAGGCGGGAGTGCCGTAATCGGCCCGGTTCCTGTCCCACGGCGAAAGATAGACGGCAAATTTCAGCCCGTACTTCCGGCAGGCATCGGAGAGTTCGCGTACGATGTCGCCCTTTCCATCCTTATAAGGAGAGTGGGCGATGCTGTAGTCCGTGCCCTGAAAAGGCCAAAGGCAGAAACCATCATGGTGCTTGGCGGTAAGGATGACGCCTTTCATACCGGAGTTGACCAGCGTCTGCGCCCACTGCTCGCAGTCAAGTCTGGCGGGGTTGAAGGTAGCAGGGTCGGAATCGCCGTACCCCCACTCGCGATCGTTGAAGGTGTTCAGACCAAAATGGATGAAGGCATACGTTTCCATTTGCTGCCACTCTACTTGTTTCTGTTCGGGAATGGGCAGAATCGCCTCCGGCGTTTTGACGTCCGACGACGAACAAGATGCCATAGCCAGAGCCATGGCGAGACTGGATGTCATTGATGCAAAAAATCTCATAGTATCATTATATTTGATGTCAGGCGGTAAAGATAAGCAAAAAACGCCACTGACAATTCTATCAGCAGCGTTTTCCTATTTCAATGACAAACAATTTCGGCTATTTGTTCGGAGTCTCCCACTTCTTGGTATCCGTACAAACCACGTTTACCGTCTGGTTGCCCGCCTGAATGCGGAAGTCACCTTTCTCCAGAATCCACTTGCCTTCATAACCTACAAAAGCAAGATCGGAAGCCTTCACTTTCAGAGTCACGGTCTTGGTTTCACCGGGTTTCAGCTCTATCTTCTCAAAAGCACGGAGGCGGCGGGTATCGGGAGTAAGGGAGGCAACGAGGTCGCTGCTGAACAGCAGCACGCTTTCCTTGCCGATGCGGTTACCGGTATTCTTCACATCTACGGTGAACGTAAGCACATCGTTGGCGGTAAAGCTTGCCTTATCCACCTTGAGATTGCTGTACGCAAAGGTGGTATAGCTCAAACCGTAGCCGAATGCCCACTGTACAGACACTTGCGCATCGTAGTTATAAGCACCTTCCATCTGCTTGCCAATGTGTTCGCACGGTTTGTAGTCGTACGTAATCAGCGAGTTGATTTCCTTCGGATAAGTGAAAGGCATCTTTCCGCTGAAGTTGGCATCGCCGGCAATGAGGTTTGCCAAGGCATCACCACCGTAGTTACCCGGAAGCATAGTGTTCACAACAGCCTTAGCCAAAGGCTCAATGTCGGCAATCAGACGGGGACGACCTTCATTCAGTATCAGAATGACGGGCTTGCCGGTCTTGGCAAGAGCCTTCACCAGGTCGAGCTGATTCTGGGAGAGGAAAAGGTTCGTCAGGTTACCCGGAGTTTCGCAGTAGGAGTTCTCACCGATGCATGCCACGATGTAGTCGGCACCCGCAGCGGCAGCTACGGCTTTCTCTATCTCAGGAGCATTCTCTTCCCACCAGTTGCCACCTTGCTTGTAGGTAACACCGGCTTCGTAGATGATATTGTCCGCACCGAATTTATGGGTGAAGGCCTCGAGAATGGTATTATATTGACCCGCATGCTCGTCGGCCTTGTCACCCTGCCAAGAGTAAGACCAGCCGCCGTTGAGGCAACGCATGGAGTTGGCATTCGGGCCGGTAACCAGCAACTTCTTGCCTCTTGCCAGCGGCAATATGCCGTCTGTATTCTTCAAGAGCACCAAAGACTCTTCGGCAGCATGCAATGCAGCGGCAGCATGTTCCTCGCTGCCGAACAACGGGAAGTCCTTCAAGTCATAGTAAGGCTTTTCAAACAGATTGAGACGGTACTTCAGGCGCAATACACGACGGACAGCATCATCAATGCGGCTCATGGGGACTTCGCCTTCTTCCACCAGCTCCTTCAAGAGCGTGCAGAACTTCCAGTCGTACGGGTCCATAGACATGTCGATACCGGCATTGATGGCGAGTTTGATGGCCTCCTTCTTGTCCTTAGCAATATGGTCGCGGCTATAAAGGTTGTTAATATCCGCCCAGTCGGTCACAATCATACCGTCCCAGTTGAGGTCTTCTTTCAGCCACTTGGTCAGCAGTTCGTAGTTGGCATGGAAAGGCAAACCGTTATTCATAGCGGAATTCACCATCACAGAGAGGGCACCGGCTTTCACCATCTCCAGATAAGGAGCGAAATGCTTCTCGCGCATATCCTGCTCGGTGATGGAAGACGGGGTACGGTCCTTGCCGGATACGGGAACACCA
Source organism: Bacteroides sp. L10-4 (assembly GCF_013373675.1). Lineage (NCBI taxonomy): Bacteria > Pseudomonadati > Bacteroidota > Bacteroidia > Bacteroidales > Bacteroidaceae > Bacteroides > Bacteroides sp. L10-4. Next base: position 41,838 of record NZ_JABXJH010000014.1, on the reverse strand, counting down.
TAACCCATATAGTGCTTCATACAAGCGGCAACGTTGTTTTCACCAATCAAGTTGGGATTCCCGCCTTGGAAGCCGATAACGGCTTCACGTCCCATTTCAGCATTTACATAGCAGTCTTCACCGTAGTTTTCCCACATACGCGGCCAGCGGGGGTCACGTCCGAGGTCGGTCACCGGAGCATACGTCCAAGGGATGCTTCCCGCCTTAGTTTCGTAGGCAGAGATGCGTGCCCCCTCACGCGTCAGTTCACGATTGAAGGTAGCTCCCATGTTGACGCCCTGCGGGAAGAAAGTACCGCCCAACGTATAGGTAGTTCCATGTATTTGGTCTACGCCATATACACAAGGGATGCCCATCACTTCCATGGATTTCTCCTGAATGCGTTTGATGATTTCCTGCCACTTCTCTACACTCTGTGCCACACCGTTGGGGACGTTCAGGATGGAGCCTACTTTGTATTTTCCGATGACCGAGTCAAGCATCGCCTCGTCCAACTGGAAGCCTTTGGCATTCTCTATCCCCTGGATGCGCATGTAAAGCTTCATCATCACATCCTGCGAAGGCATCTCCTTGCCCAACTTGAACTCCTTTTCAAGTCTGTATCTCTTGATGATTTTTTGCAAATCCTTCACCGTAATGTTCTTCGGGTCGAGACCGGCAAAGGGATTGACGCGTTTCTGCAGAACATCGATGGTGAGTTCGCACATCTGTCCGACCTTCTCGTCAAGCGTCATTTTCTTCAGCAAAGTCTCAATCTGCAATTCTATTGTCTCGTCTCTTGGAATGGCAGGCGCAACAGTGGTCTGCGCCGTAGCAGTAAGTACTAACCCTGACAGGGCTAAAGATAAGATTAACTTTTTACTCATGGTTGTGATATTGGTTTATAATAGTTGCATTATCTGTTTATACCAGGCACAAAGATAAGAACATCCTACCATACCAAAGGGTACAACAGGATGTTTTTTAGGGTATGATTTGTTATTTTTTCAGACAATCCTACTCTCATCTCTTCAAGAGATTCATCGGTTCCTGAAGTTTCAGGATATCGTTCGTCTTCTGCGTTGCGGCAGCTACTTCAGCCTCCAGCGTAGCCCTGATATCGCGTGAGGAAGCTCCGACGAGAAACTTGTAGTTTCCGGGAGTTACCACCCATGCCGATGCAGCCTCATCGTAGGAAGCCAGGTCATCAGCATTCACCTTCAGCGTCACCACAACCGCTTCGCCCGGTTTCAGTTCCTTGGTCTTGGCAAAGGCCTTCAGTTCCTTTTCGGGTTTGTCGGCATCTGCGGCATCGGGAGCAGATACATAAAGCTGAACCACCTCCTTGCCTGCCATCTTACCGATGTTCTTCACTTCCACCGATACGGCATAGACGCCGTTGTCAGCCTTGACAGCAGCCTTGCCGTAAGCAAAAGCTGTATAGGAGAGACCGTAACCGAAAGGATAGGAAACCTGCTTGCCAAAGGTATCGAAGTAACGGTAACCCACGTAGATATCCTCTTCGTAATCGGCATAGTCCACATTCTTCACGTCATTCTTCTTCTCGCCCTTGTTCACAAGGTCAGTGCTTACGCGCATATCTATCGGGAAATTGGCGGAAGAAGCGGCATCTTCAAACTTCACCGGGAAAGTCATTGTCAGCTTGCCCGAAGGAGAAGCCTTGCCGCTCAACACGTCGGCCACACTGTTTCCTCCCTCTTGGCCTGCCTGCCATGCACAAAGGATGGCATCGGGAACAGATTTCCAGGAAGCGGTTTCAATCACCCCGCCGATGTTGAGCACCACCACTACCTTCTTTCCGGCAGCATGGAAAGCACCGGACACGGCTTTCAGCATGTCCAGCTCCTCTTTGGTGAGGTTGAAGTCTGCTACCATACGGTCGAGGAACTCACCGGAGGTACGTCCCAGCGTTACCAGTGCCACATCGGCCTTAGCAGCCTGCTCGCGGATGACCTGTGCAGACACGACCATCTCAGCGGGACGTTCATCGGGCATGAACCATTCTTTCTTGACTTTGGAGAGACGTTCTTTCTCAGCTTTCAGGTAAGCCTCGTAACTGTCCTTCAGTGCTTCGTCCACCACGTAGCCGGCATTCTTCAAGCCGTCCAGCAGCGAAACGGTATAAGCACGGTTCACATTGCCCGAACCTGTACCGCCGGCAATGAAGTCGTAGGAAGTACAACCGAAGAGTGCCACGTTCTTCACATCAGCTGGCAGCGGCAGCGCACCGTTATCGTTCTTCAGCAATACCATACCTTCCGTCGCCGACTGGCGGGTAACGGCGGCATGTGCTTTCAAGTCGGGCTTGTTGGAGTATTCATATCCCTTGAAACGGGGAGTCTGGAGAATCATTTCCAGGATGCGCTTCACGTTCTGATTGAGGATGGCTTCGTCCAGCGCTCCATCCTGCACACCCTTCACGATGGCTTCGTACTGCTTGGGCAAACCGGGCTGCAACATGTCGTTGCCTGCCACCATCTGTGCCACGGCATCCTTGCCACCGAACCAGTCAGTCATCACCATGCCCTTGAAGCCCCATTCGTCGCGCAGCATCGTTGTCTGCAACTCCTTGTTTTCCGAAGTATAGACACCGTTCAGGTAGTTGTACGAGGACATCACAGTCCAAGGTGCGGATTCCTTCACGGCAATCTCAAATCCTTTCAGGTAGATTTCGCGCAAAGCGCGTGGAGAAACATGTGCATCCGTAGCCATACGGTTGGTTTCCTGGTTATTCACGGCAAAATGCTTGATGCTAGTACCCACGCCATTGCTCTGCACCCCACGTACGTATGCGGCAGCAATCTTACCCGAAACCACCGGGTCTTCGGAATAATACTCGAAGTTACGTCCGCAAAGCGGGTTACGGTGAATGTTCAGTGCCGGAGCCAACAGCACGTCCGCACCGTATTCCAGCACTTCGTTACCGATGGACTGACCTACACTTTCCACCAAATCCTGATTCCAAGTAGAGGCGAGCAAAGTTCCGATAGGGAAATGAGTACAATAGTATGTAGCCGAATCCCCCTCACGGGTGGGGTCAATACGCAGTCCGGCAGGACCATCGGCCAGCACCACGGCGGGAATGCCGAGACGTTCAATCGAGTACGTGGTTCCTGCCGCACCCGGCACCAGCTTTCTCGTTGCACCGATAACAGCACTGTCACCCGAGAAGCCTGCCATACCGGTACCTACTACCAGATGCGCTTTTTCTTCCAAGGTCATGGCGCCAATCACCTCATCCAAAGACGACTTTCCAAGCTGCGGCACACTCGGTCCGCAAGCTGACAAGACAGCCATTACCGCTGCCATGGATATGATATTCTTCTTCATAACTTATTTAAATATCTTCGGTGCGAATTCTGTCAGATAGATACGCCAGTTCTTCCAGATATGACCTTCTCCAGTTTCATAATATTCATACTTGTAACCCTTTTCGTCCAGCATCTTGCGGTAGTCGTTGTTGGCTTGGAACAAGAAGTCCTTGTCACCGATGGCAATGTAATAGAGTGCCGGCTTCTTGGCAAACTGCGTCTTCAGCTTGGCTTCAAGATTGTCATAAATCGGAGACTTCACATCCTTGTTGGGCATGATGGCAGCGGAGAACAGACCTACGTAGTCGAACATGTCCGGGTATTGTTTGGAGATGTGCATGGAATGGAAACCTCCCATAGATAATCCGGCAATGGCACGTCCCTTCTTTGTAGCCTGTGTGCGGTAAGTCTTGTCGATAAATTTCACCACGTCGGGGAAAGCAGTCTCGAAAGAGCCTTCCATCGTCTTGGGCAGGTTCATGCTGGGAGCGGCAAAGCCCAGTGAAGATTCGCCTGGAGCAGCTTCCAATGCGGCATTGCCGTTGGTCATTACCACAATCATCGGTTTAGCCTTGCCTTGTGCGATGAGGTTGTCCAGAATCTGTGCCGTACGTCCCAGTTCGCTCCATGCGTTCTCGTCGCCACCCATACCGTGAAGCAGATAGAAGACAGGGTAGCGCTTGCCGCTTGTCTCATATCCAGCAGGCGTATAAACAGTCAAACGACGGTCCATGCCCAGCGTGGGGCTGTTGTACCATACCTTAGATACTGTTCCATGAGGAACTTTATTCACCTTGTAGAGGTCGATGCGCTCGTCACCGCCGATGATGAACACATTCGTCACGCTTGCCACGTCGCGAATCATATAAACATTGGAGGGATCGTTGATTTTCAGACCATCTACCAGGAAAGTGTAGCTGTAGAGTTCCGGTTTCAGTGGTTCGGGAGTAGTGAATTCCCATACACCGTCCTTGTTCTCTTTCAAATCGGCCACGCCCGGTCCGTCGAACTCGCCGAAGGGAGTCTTGATTTTCTGCGTGGGCAGGAAGTCGCCGGTCACCTGCACCTTCACGGCTTTCGGTGCTTTCAGGCGAAAGGTTACTGTATTGTTGTCGTGTATCTCAGGTGATACCACGGGGGCACCTCCCCAGAGAGCTTGCTGCGCGAAAGTCATCGCACACATCAGCAACAGAGCTGATAAAATAGAAATTCTTTTCATAATGGGTTTATTATTTTGTTATTAAACAGATTGTCTATAATCCTGCACTTCGGATTGGCAAAGTGCAGGGTGAATCAATCGGCACGAGGTCACTTGAACAACTTCGGCACGAACTCCGTCAGATAGATGCGCCAGTTCCTCCAGATATGTCCCTCGCCCGTTTCCAGATACTCGTACTTGCAACCGTTGTCATCGAGCAGTTTGCGGAAGTCCGTCACGCTCTTGAAGACAAAGTCACGGTTGCCGCAAGCGATGAAATAGAGTGCCGGTTTCTTGGCAAACTGCGTCTTCAGTTTACCCTCGAAGTCGGTATAGACCGGACAAGTGGACTTATCGTTTCTGGAAGCAGTACCCGAGAACAAGCCCACATAGTCGAACATATCCGGATAGTACTTCGAGATGCTGCAAGAGTGGAAGCCACCCATCGAGAGGCCTGCAATGGCACGGTGCTTCTTGTCCGGCAATGTGCGGAAGTTCTTCTCCACGAATTTCACGACTTCCGGGAAAGAGAGTTCGAAGCCTCCTTCCGGAGCGGAAGCACGTTCCTTCGGACTCATGGAAGGGATAGTGAAACCTTTGGGCGATTCACCGGGAGCGGCATCCTGCCAGGCATTGCCGTTGGTCATCACTACAATCATCGGTTCGGCCTTGCCCTGCGCTATCAAGTTATCCAGGATTTGTGAAGTACGACCCAAGGCAATCCATGCCTCTTCGTCACCTCCGGCGCCGTGCAACAGGTAGAAGACGGGGTAACGCTTCTTGCCGTTCTCGTAGCCGGCGGGTGTATAAACCGTCAGACGGCGATCCATACCCAACGTAGGACTATTATACCACATACGTCTCACTGTTCCGTGAGGCACTTTGTTCACCTTGTAGAGGTCGGCACGGTCACCGCCGATGATGAACACATTCGTCACAGTTGCCACGTCGCGAATCATATAGACGTTGCCGGGGTCCATTATTTTCAAGCCGTCTACGTAAAATGAGTAGCCGTACAGTTCGGGGTTCAGCGGTTCGGCAGTGGTATATTCCCACACGCCGTCCTTGCCCTCCTTCATATCGACGGTGCCCGGAGCGTCATACTCGCCCCTCGGTGTCTGGATGGTGTGCGGCGGCAGGAAGTCACCCGTCAACTGCACCTTCACGGCTTTCGGCGCCTTCAAGCGGAAAGTGACCGTATTGTCATCATGAATTTCCGGCGAAACTACCGGAGCACCGCCCCACAAGGCTTGCTGCGCAAAGGTTATTGCACAAATCAGCAACAGGGTAAATAAAAGTATAAATTTCTTCATAATCATTTTAATTGTTTAAGGAGCTGGAAGACATTGAAGGGAATTATCACCCTTCGGGCTTAAGAGTCAAAGCCGACAGCCCGGTTATGAATAAACCTTTTTCAATGATAACTTCTCAATAACAACCCATCATTATCGAAACTATCGGCTTCTCACTCCTATATAAATCTTATCTCTCAAAGCACCGGCTCACAAAAGGCAAACACATATACAATGCCGAATGCCAGTATTCACCGGTGTGTCCTCCATCGCGCACGCGGAACTGGCAAGGAATGCCGGCATTGCGCATCGCCTGGAAGAACTCGATGTTACGGTCGAGCAGGAAATCATCGTCACCGCAATCCACAAACCACTGCACGGTGCGCAGAGCGGCTTTACGGGCCTCATCAGCCTCCAGCACATACTTGATGCAACTATGCTCCTGCACCGAACGGGTCAGCACAGCCACCTTGTTCGTGGGGTCGGGGTCTTTTCCCGCCGCCTCACCACTGACGGGGATATTCATCAAGGCACTCATGGCATACGCCGCACAATAGAGGTCGGGATAGCGCTGCGCGTAGCTTGTGGTTCCGCCACCACCCATCGAAAGGCCCGCAACGGCACAATGCTGACGGTCGCCCACCACACGGTAGGTCTTCTCGATATAGGGCATGAACTCCTTGTAGAAGAAATCCTCGTAAGCCCATCCCGGCATGTTGAAGTAACCGTTCCAGCACGTGGCCGGATTGCCTCCGGCGTTGGGGCTGACGATAATCATCTCGCACGCCTCGCCCGATGCCGTCAGCTGGTCCATCACGTCCTTCACACGCTGGTCCGTAAACCAGCTGGTATTCACCCCCGACATGCCGTGCAGCAGGTAGAGAATGGGATACTTCCTGTCCACCTCCTTGTCATAGCTCTGAGGCAGATAGATGGTATAGGCGCGGTGCGTCTTCAGCACCGTGCTGTAGATGCTGTCGGTCACGACCTTGCTTTGCGGTCCCCATGCAGGATTCTGTGCATTTGCCATCCACAGCGAGCAGACGGCAAAAAGAGAAAGTATCAATCTTTTCATAGCATAGATTTTAAAAATGTACTACAAAATAAGTGCTTTCCATTCTAAAACGGATTGATATATATCAGTTTTTTCAGGTGATGCACATGCATACCTCATCTCTTCACCATGGGATGCACAGCCACCGGCACTTGTGCCCGCATGGCATCGTGCACTTTCTGCTTGCGTGCCTTTGCCACCTTCTGCACCGTAGTGCAACGCACGTCGGCCGAAGAGGCGGCAGCCATCCATTGATATTCACCCTTAGCCAACTCCCAAGAACTGCTTTTCTCGTTGAAGGAGGCCATGTCCATCACGTTCCACTCCAATGTCAGGGTCTGGCTCTCGCCGGGTTTCAGCAGACGGGTCTTGCCGAAGGCTTTCAGTTCCTTGACGGGCTTGTCCATGCCGCCCTTGGGAGCTTTGACATAGAGCTGCACGGCTTCACGGCCTGCCACCTTGCCGGTGTTCTTCACGCTCACTTTCATGCGGCAGCGGTCACCGTCGATGGCAGCCTCTTCCACCGCATATTCAAAGGTGGTATAGCTCAGTCCGTGGCCGAAGGGGTAAGACACCTCTTTACCAAAGGTATCGAAGTAGCGGTAACCCACGTAGATGCCCTCCTCGTAGAGGGTGAAATCGACGTTGCGTTCCGGCTCTTTCGGTTTCTCCTCTTTCTTGTCGGACTTGAAGTTCATGCCGGTACCCATGGCGAACGACGGCAACTTGAACTCATAGTCGAAGGGAAAATTGGCATCCGACGGCGCGTCGCCATACTTCACGGCAAACGTCATGGGCAGCTTGCCACTGGGGTTCACCTTACCCGTCAACACGTCGGCAATGCAGTTGCCCACTTCCTGCCCGGGCTGGAAAGCGCATACCAAAGCATCTGCCAGTTCCTTCCATGAAGCAGTCTCCACGGGGCTGCAGATGTTGAGAACCACCACCAGCTTCTTGCCTGCGGCACGATAGGCGGCAGACACTTGCTTTATCAGAGCCAGTTCGTTCTCCTTCAAGAGGAAATCTTCCACACGGCGGTCGCAGCCTTCACCACTGACACGTCCCAGCGTAAGCACGGCGATGTCGTTGGCCTTCACTTGCGCGGCCAGTTCCTCGGCAGTGGGCAGGAACTCTTCGGCACGGGGCAGCGGAGTGAACGAGAAAGGAGGACGACCGTGGGGGAAGAGGCGTTTCTGCTCGTCGGCCATGTGCTTCTTGTAGCGGTTCAGCAAATCCTTATCTACCGTATAGCCCGCATTGCGCAAGCCTTCTACCATAGAGACCGTATAATATCCGAAGCCCGTACTGCCGAATCCCATACCGGCAGGAACCATGTCGTAAGAAGTAGTGCCGTAAAGGGCTACCTTCCTGATGCCGGCAGCCATAGGCAGCGCATTCTTGTTATCCAGCAGCACGATGCCCTCGGCACCTATCTGACGGTCCACTTGCGCATGGGCTTTGAGGTCGGTCTCGTTGGGATAATTGTAACCGGAGAAGGTGTGGCTCTTCACCACAAACTCCAGCACACGCTTCACGCTGAGGTTGAGGAGCGCCTCATCCAGCGTGCCGTTCTTCACGGCTTCCAGAATGGCGTTGTACTGGCGTTCCTGCCCCGGCTGCAACATGTCGTTACCTGCCGCGATGGAAGTCACGGCATCTTTTCCGGCATTCCAGTCGGACATCACCAATCCCTTGAATCCCCATTCATTGCGGAGGATATCTTCGGTCAGTTCGCGGTCTTCGCAGGTGTATTTGCCGTTCACCTTGTTGTAGGCGGTCATCACGCTCCAGGGCTGAGCCTCCTTGACGGCTATCTCGAAGCATTTCAGATAAAGCTCGCGCAAGGGGCGCTGCGTCAGTCGGGAGTCGTTGTTGTTGCGGTTGGTCTCCTGGTTGTTCACGGCGAAGTGCTTCAGGCAGGTGCCGGTACCTTCGCTCTGGATGCCGTTGATGTAGGTGGCGGCTATCTTGCCCACCAGCACGGGGTCTTCGGCATAATACTCGTGGTTTCGTCCGCAGAGGGCGTTACGCATCAGGTTGACACCGGGAGCGAGGAGCACGTCCATACCGTAGTCTTTCACTTCGGTGCCCAGAGCCTGGCCTACACGGTAAGCGGCATCAGGATTGAACGTAGCTGCCACTGTGGTGCTCGAGGGGAATTCGGTGGCGTGATAGGTGCGGCTGTCGAACTCTCGTTTGGAAGCCATCGCCAGGCGGTGCGGTCCGTCGGCAAGGAAAGCCGATGGGATGCCCAGGCGGGGTATGTCGTAGGTACGTCCGGCGGTACCGGGGAACTTGGAGTCACTGCCCATCGACATGCCGCATCCGATGACGAGGTGTACCTTCTCTTCGAGGGTCAAGGCGCTGACCACTTCATCGATGTTGTCGGCACGCAGCACGGGCGAACCGGTGGCGGGCACCGGCTGTGCATTCACAGCCAGCGCCACGCAAAAGGTGAAAAGGGGAGTTAAGAATCTTTTCATGTTTTATTAGGATTACCAACCTGTATTTTGCTTGATATTGGGATTCACATTCAATTCTGCATGAGGAATAGGCAACAGCATGTGTTTGTCTTGGAAACCATACACAGAGTTCTTTACGTTTTCCGGTTCCAGTCTGAATTCAAATACCGGATTCTTGTCTGCATCCACAACCGGTTCGCCATCAGCACCAATTTTGACAAAGTAGCCATAGGCTGGAATGGCCTTGCCTTGTTCACCTAACACAGCTTTTGCATCACCCCAGCGAACCAAATCCTGGAAACGAACACTCTCCAAGCAAAGTTCAAGGCGTTTTTCCTTCTTCACATCATCCAATGTCACGGAAGAAAGCGGAACAAGCTTGGCACGAGTACGGATTTCATTAATATACTTCACAGCCTTGTCGGCAGAGCCACCACCCATTACATGAGCCTCAGCGGCCATAAGCAATACTTCTGCATAACGCATCACACGCAGGTTAGTATATTGAAAGCACTGGAACCCACTTTGATCAATAATATTATCTGAGGCCAAAAGGCGAGTTTTCCAGAAGAAATAGCCCTCGTTACCAACCAGATAGAATCCCGGATTAATAGCCATTTCCACTTCATTCATTTGTTCATAGGTACGCATCGTACTCTTCAGACGATAACCGTCCACCCCTTCTCTTTCGACAAAAGCATCATACAAAGACTTGGTAGGGTTAAAGAATCCATAAGTACCCATTGCAATGCCCTCTTCAGACAGAGCCTTAACACCATATGACATGTGGCTTGTACGCCAGCCCAACATTATATAGAACTGTACGAACTGACTCCATATTTGTTCGCTATTATTGCGACGTTGTACTTCAAGCATAGATTCACTACAATTGTTAGTCACAGCATGTCCCAACATGTCAAAGCCGCCTTGATATAACTCATATTTCTTAGAATTAATGACTTCGTCCAAAACAGTAGCAGCATCAGAATATTTACCTTGGAAAAGATAAGCTTTACCAAGATAAGCTTTAGCTGTTTCAAGCGTAACACGTGAAGTAGCATCCTCATCGTTTACACCGGATTTAGATGGCAATGCACCGGAAGAAATGGCTTCTTCAAGATTCTGCTCCACAAAGGCCCACAGAGTTTCAGGTGTACTGTTGCTCACGTGATACTCGGACGGAGATAACAAATGGTCCACCAAAGGAGCAGTACCCCACAAAGTGACCAACTCAAAATAAGACCATGCCCGATAGAATTTAGCCTCGGCCACAGCACGTCTCATGATTGGAGAATCACCTTTTACATTCTCTATGATCAAGTTGGCTTTATAAACCACAGTATAAAGTCCGGAATACAAACCGGAAACCAGACCATTGTCTGTAAAGAACGTGAATTCATTCAACTGCTCCATCATGGCATTGTCACCACGGGAGCCACCACCTGTATAGGCATCATCAGAGAGGCTGTTTTTCACATAAAACCAATTGGAATATACATCACGCCAAGAGATAAGCATAGAAGCCACGGCAGCCTCAGCCTCTGCATCAGTTCTATAGTAATTCTCGGGACCTCCCAGACTACCGTGTTTCTCTATATTCAAGCGGTCTTCACAGCCAGTGCATGCCAAGGTAAACAAGGCTGCAAAAAGTACATATATATAATGTGTTGCTTTCATTGTCTTATACCATTAAGTTTAAAAGTTAGAATTCTATATTGAAACCAAGCACCACTTTCTTGGAAGCAGGATAACCACCCATATCAATACCCATACCCGTAGTGGCGTTAGCCGAAGATTCCGGATCGAAACCGGGGTATTTTGTGAAAACGAAGAAGTCGTCAAGTGAACAATAAAGGCGCATGTTGTTGATAAATACCTTTTTCAGCAGTGATTTCGGCAAGGTATAGCCCAACTGAATCTGCTTGATGCGGAAGAAAGAAGCATCGTAAACCATCGCATCGGACTGGATGTACTGGTCTATATTATTAGCATTAGCCAAAGGTACTGTACCGGTCGGATTGTTTGTAGACCAATGATTATCATACCAAACTTCTTTCAAACGGTTACTCTTACTATAATCAGGACGGTAGTAACAATGGAAAATATCGTTACCTTGTGAACCCGTACCAAATATAGTAAGGTCAAGCCCTTTATAGGCAGCTGTCAAGGTAATACCATACGTAAAATCGGGAATGGCATCACCAATATAAGCCAAGTCGCCTTCATTAAGAGTGCCGCTGTTATCAAGGTCCTTGAAAGTAGGATTGCCCTTTTCGTCCAGACCATTAAACTGATAACCACGGAAATAGTACACCGGATAGCCCTTTTCAAAGTAGCTCAGTTTGTAAGTATGGAATGAAGCTCCTTCAATACGAGGCTGTGAGGGATCCAGATAAGTTACTTCATTCTTCAATGTGGCCAAGTTGGCACGGATGCCGTAGCTGAAATCCTTGATGTTATCGCGCCAGCCCAATTCAAACTCCCAGCCTTTGTTGCTTACATTACCGGCATTCATCGGAGAGGTCTTTCCACCGATACTGAGAGAGGGTTTCGTATCCAGCACCAACAAATCTTTCGTCTTCTTTTCATAATAATCTACGCTGAAAATCAAGCGGTCACGCAGGAAACGGGCATCCATACCAAAATCAATCTGTTCGGATGTCTCCCATTTCAACTCATCATTACCCAATGAAGCGGGGTTCACACCAGTAGTGAAACCATTGCCTCCGGTCAGCGGATAGATACCGCTGGAAGCCATATCCGTACTGTAGGCATAACCACTCAATGCGGAAAGGCTACCGTTCTGTCCCCAACTGGCGCGCAGCTTCAAGCTGCTGACGTGCTGTTTCACCGGCTCAAAGAACTTTTCTTCCGAAACCGTCCAACCTAAAGAGACTGCCGGGAAATATCCCCAACGGTTTGTCACTGGCAGTTGTGACATATCTGCCGCATCAGCACGCAGCGAGAACTGAGCCATATAGCGCCCCATATAATCGTAGCTTGCACGGCCAAAGTAAGACATCTTGGCCGAACGGGTCTTCTCACCACCGATACCCTTGATTGCAGAAGCAGCACCGTAATTCAGATAAAAGAACAACGGATTGTTCTGAAGTACGGCATGCTCGCCATCCGGGTCGAGAGAACCTTTTACATAGTCGTAAGTGGATTCTTGGAACGACATACCCAGCATGGCATTGATGGTATGCCCATTGAACGATTTTACGTAATTGGCAAAGTTTTCCCATTGGTAATAAATGCTTGTAGAAGACTGGCTACTTACGTTTACATAATCACGTTTCTGTATTGAGTTGCCATAGAAAGGCAAATTGGTTGTAGCAGAGCGAGTGCCCCCCAGACGGTAGCCGAAACGGGAAGTAAAGGTAAATCCCTTGATGGGCGTGAAGTCCGCATAAATAGAACCATTGACATTGAATCCGCTGTTACGGCCGATGGTATTCTTACGCATCACTGTAGGATGGTAGTTTTCACCTTCATAGAAAAGAGAAGAGGCATAATAGTTGCCGTTTTCGTCCTGCAACAAAGTACTGCCTTGATTCAGTGCATTCTGCATGTGGGCAGGCAATTTGTCCGGTGCATAAGTGTCCGGTGTCAAAGGATCCATCATCAAGACAGCTTGCAGGAAACTGCCATAAGCATTCTGCGTAGATACACCGCGAGTATTATACTTCTCAATCTGGTTTGTCGTACCTACCTTCAACCAGGGCTTTATGTTGTACTCGGCATTGACGGTAGCTGTCATACGTCTGTAAACATCGTCTTTGCCTTTTACAATACCGTCATTGTCCAGATAAGTCAGTGACAGATAGTAATTCCCCTGCTCGCCACCTCCGGCAAAAGCCAAGTTATGCTTCATCATCAATGAGTTTTCAAAGGCAATATCCAGCCAGTCCGTACTGGTCTTTCCATCCCAATTGGCTTTTATGAAATTGGGGTCGAAAGCACTGCTTTCCGACATGTAATCAACGTATTCTTCTGCATTAAGCAACTTGGGCATACGGGCAATGGATTGCGTAGAAAGCTGGAAGTCATACGTAATTTTTCCTTGTCCGGCTTTACCTTTCTTTGTTGATATAAGGATAACACCGTTACCGGCCTCAGCACCATAGATAGCAGCGGAAGCAGCATCCTTCAACACTTCCATGCTGGCAATATCATTAGGGTCGATACCGGCAATGCTGCTCATGCGTACGCCATCCACCACATAAAGCGGACTGGAAGCCGCATTGGACGAATAACCGCGCACACGTACCGTAGGTGAGGAACCCGGAGCGGCAGAAGTCGTAATCAACTGCACACCGGCTGTCTTACCCTGCAAGGCTTGTGAAGCATCACTGATAGTACGGTTTTGCATGTCTTCGGCCTTCACCTGCGAAATGGCACCCGTCACGGAGCTTTTCTTCTGCACACCGTAACCTACTACCACCACTTCGTCCAGCGTCTCGCTGTCTTCTTTCAAGACAATGTTCATCACACCGGCAACGGCTTGTTTCTCTTGGGTTATGTAGCCGATGTAAGAGAAAATAATTGTCGCTTCCTGATTTACATTCAATGTATAATTACCGTCAATATCGGTAATACAACCGTTGGTAGTACCTTTCTCTACGATACTTACACCAATCATCGGTTCATTCAGGTTGTCAGTCACCTTACCGGTCACTTTCACGGTCTGGGCTTGTGCCAGAGAGAAAGGAAGGCAGATTAAGAGAAAGAGTGCCATAGCGGCAAGTCTCTTTCGGGCTGCTTGATTCATGATTCGTTTCATTTTAGTTAGTTTAAAATTAGATTTATAGTTACATTATTAGTTACAAGTCGATGGTTATTAATAGGGTTGACACCAACCGTATCTCATTGTATATGGATAACCGTAATTGACTACTATTGTATAAGGAGGATGATGTACGCTTTCTAAATCATAACCTGGGTTTGTTGGTGAGGTAGCACTATTTATCTCATAAACCTGAGTTTGATATATTTCAGTTTCTTTACCTTCGCAAGGCAACGTCACCCCTCGTCAGCGGGGCAACGCACCCCCTCGTCAGGTTATCCCAAAGGATATTCGTTCTGGTCGCCGTCCTCACCGGAGCCACCGTTTCCGCTTCCGCTGCCAGGCACCTAAATGTTTTTGCCATAATATTGAGTTGTTTTAATGTCAGTCCGATGAATGGGGAAACCGTTCACCGGACCAGCTCTATTATTTAAAGCCAACAATTCGGTTCTGCGTCGGAAAGCCTCAGAATCCCCGCGTAGGGAACGCCCGTACCACCTCCAGCAATTCCTTGTCGTGGTGGTGCTTCACCTCGCAACGGTTGTTGAAGAACATCGTGGCTCCTCCTTCTTCGGTATAGGCATCCCACTGAGGCAGGCCTTCTGCGTTGGGATTGCCCGTGCGGGCGAAGTTCAGCCAGGCACTGCTCATCTTCTCGGCCAGGGCCTGCGCTTCGGCGCCGCCGCCCGTCATGGAGGCGTGGACCACGGCATTGTTGAAGGCGAAAGGTATCTCCATGCAGTGCGTGCTGCGGAACATGCCGTCGAGCACCGGAGATTCCCAGGCGAACATGTACATATAGACCGGAGCACCCTGCTGCGCAGCTTTCAGTCTGGCTTGCTCCACCGCACCGGGGCGGAATACGAAATCCACATCTACCAAATCCTTGGGCTGGTAGTTGGGGTAAGCCTTCGCGAAGGCGGCGAGGAAGTCGTCCGTGCGGTCAGCGTAGCGTTGTTTCAGGAATTCCACGGCTTTTTCTTTGGTGATGGTGCGGAAAGCGGGCACGTAGGTGCTCATGGTGAACTCGTGCAAGGTAGTTCCTATCATCACGGGCACGTCCTTGCTCTGTGCAGGCGCCTGCGGGTCGAAGGGCTGTGCGGGCAGCACGTCTCCGTCCACGGTGGGCGCCCATCCGAAGATGAAGGTGGATATGCCGTCCTCTTTCTCGGCCTCGGCCTTCACCTTGGCAACGGCTTTCTCACCGGCAGCAAACAGCCGTTCGTAAGGCATCTTCTGCAACTCGTCTATCTGCGAGGCTTTCAGTCCCAGCTCGTCCATCACGGCTGCGCCGATGCGACGGGAATACTTGGCATTCATCGTGCGAAGCATGGAGCCGCTCTGAACGATGGCCTTGTGGTAGAGCCCTTTGGCAGACGGAGTGGCAAGCAATGTAGATACCTTTCCGCCGCCGCCCGACTGTCCGAAAATCGTTACGTTTTGTGCGTCGCCGCCAAACGCGGCTATATTCTTGTTTACCCATTGAAGTGCTGCCACGAGGTCGAGCAGGCCGGCATTGCCGGATTTGGCGTATTTGTCGCCGTAGGCGGAAAGGTCGAGGAAGCCGAGGACGTTGAGACGGTGGTTGAGCGTGACTACCACCGCATCACCTTTCTTGGCAAGGTTGAAACCGTCGTAGGAGGGAAGTTCCTGCCCGCTGCCTGCCGCATAGCCGCCGCCGTGGAGCCACACCATGACGGGACGCTTCTTGCCATCGTTCAGGCCCGGAGTCCAGATATTGACCCGCAGGCAGTCTTCGCCGGGATAGCCGTCGTCCCAGTGGAAGGCGAAAGCATGCTCGTCGGCACCCCAGCCGGCACGCTTCCCCTGCGGACAGGTGGGACCGAACATGCGGCTACTGCGCACGCCTTCCCATTTGTCGGCAGGCTGGGGCGGCATGAAGCGCTCTGCCTTGGCGTAGGGAATACCTTTATATATATAGATACCGTCTTGCAGGAATCCTCCCACTTTGCCCGACTCTGTTTCGGTGATGGCTGTCTCGGAAGAGGCGATGATTTCGCCCGGAGCTTGTTGCGCGTCGGCGGTCTTCACGCCCGCTGTCTGTCCGCAAGAGGAGAGAATCAGCAGGAAGGCCAACGCAAGCATAGATAAAGGTTGCTTTTTCATGGTTGTATACCGTTTTTTTAAGTTGATAATTTGTCTTTGACTTGCTTTTAGTGAACAAGTTGACAAGGCTACAAGAAGGGATAAACAGCCCTCGGCCTATATCTTGCTTTTTAAAGCGATTACAAGGAAAAGCCTTGTTCACTTGTAGCCTTGTTAACTCGTTCACTTTTTCCGGTTGCAATATTACGCCGATTGCGCCGGAGGGGCTGGCCGATATGTAAAAAGGATTTGCCCGGAAGTTTAAAAGCGCTTGCCCGTAGGTTCAAATGTTTGCCTTTTTGTTCAAAACATGCTGTAAAGCAACTTATATTCAATTTTTTATCCTTATTTTCGCACATCATTCAAAACCTTTTAATATGACCTTGCCTAACCGGAAAATCCTTTGCACCCTGCTCTGCCTGCTGGCCGGAACTTTGTTTGCCGTCTGCTTGCAGGCATGCGATGCCAAAGAGCCATCATCTGAAAACCAGGATGCCGAAATCGAAAGTCCCATCATCGCCAACGACCTCTCCAACCAGAAAGTCACCGCCATAGCCGAAGACGCGCAAGGCCATATATGGATAGGCACGTTCCGCGGGCTGAACAGATACGACGTGCACGACTACCACCAGTACTTCTGCACCGACGACTCGCTGGGACTACCCGACAACCAGATTACCCACCTGCTGCGCGACTCCAAGAACCGCTTCTGGGTGGGCACCGTGAACGGTGTGTGCCTCTATACCGACAAAGACAATTTCCGCATCATTCCTGTCGAAGCCGACAACAAGAACATACGGCAAATACTTGAAGACCGCAACGGGCGCATCTTCCTGAACACCGGTTTCCAGCTCTACGCCTACCACCCCGAAACGGAAAAAATTACCTGCGTACTGCCTGACATCAGCTCCGGACATACCTTCTACGCCCAGTGCCACATTGCCCCCGACAACAACCTCTGGGTAATGACTGCCGTCAACCTCTACTGCTACGACCTCTCCACCTTGCAACTGAAAGAGACGGTTGCCCTCAGCGGATATCCCTACTATTCTTATCTGCACAATAACGAGTTGTGGATAACCGGCAACCACACACTCAGCATCTTCGATACCCGCACGCGCAGCTTCAAGCCGCTGCCGCAGCCCATCGCCCGAAACACCACGCTGTGCAACGCCGACATCGTCTACATACATCCCTACGGTAACAACAGTCTGCTGCTGAACACTGCCAGGCATGGTATGTTCTACTACAACCCGGGCACCGGCAGTGTGACCCGCCAGGACGAGAACGGATTCCCCTTCGAGATGCCCCGCTTCCGAATCAACCAAATGTTCACCGACTCGCAGCAGAACCTGTGGATAGGCTCCGTAGACCAGGGATACACCGTGTGCTACCACTACAAGGAG
Source organism: Bacteroides sp. L10-4 (assembly GCF_013373675.1). NCBI lineage: Bacteria > Pseudomonadati > Bacteroidota > Bacteroidia > Bacteroidales > Bacteroidaceae > Bacteroides > Bacteroides sp. L10-4. Next base: position 24,223 of record NZ_JABXJH010000014.1, on the reverse strand, counting down.
CGGTTCAACAACGACAACTACCTGCGCTCCGAACTGAACAACAAATCCGTGGTGTCGCTAAGCGCCGGCAAAGACAACAAACTGTGGATTTCCACCCTGATGGACGGCATCTACGTGTATGACACGAAGAGCAGCGAAATCAGGCACATCGACCCCGAAACGTTTTGCGAGCAAGAGAAACAGAAAGCCATCTACGCGAACCAGCTGATGGTGGACAGCGACAACAACCTATGGATGGCCATCACCAACAACGAAGTACTGAAAGCACGCTACACGCCCGACGGGCAACTGAAGATAGAAGAACGGCACCGGATTTTCCTGCCCATGTCCATCACCCAGTCGCCCGACGGAACCATCTGGATAGGCACCGCCACGGTCAACGTCTATGCCCTGCGCCCCGGCAAGAAGGAATTCGAGGCGATGAAGCTCTTCGAAGGATTCACCTTCGTGCCTGGCGTGGCGATGATGGACAACCGCCGGCTGATGGTGACGGGCTTCTACCAACCCATCAAGCAGATTGACATCGAAAACCTGGAAACGGGCACGGTGGACATCGCGGAGGAGGACTGGAAAGCCTGCATCCGCCGCTCCGTATTCGTCCCCACGGCCTTGTACAAAGACACATACGGCATTCTCTGGATAGGCACCGTAAGCAACGGCCTGATGTGCTACCATCCCGAAACGGGCCGGATGACACCCATGCCCGGCACCTCCTGCCTCGACATATCGGGCATCGAGGAAGACCTGCAAGGCAACCTATGGATAAGCACCCAATACGGTCTGAGCAAATATGACCGGACAACCGCACGATTCACCAACTATTACGCCGCCGACGGCATAGGCGGAAACCAGTTCTACGACCGCGCCTCGTGCCGCCTGCCCGACGGCACGCTCGTCTTCGGCGGCACGCACGGGCTCACACTCTTCAACCCCATCGACGTACCCATAAAGCGCAACATCCCGCTGCTGTTCAGCGACCTGAAGATACACAACAAGCTGATACGTCCGCAATTGCACGGAGAGACCATCGACAAGCACCTCTCCTACCGCCCCGACATACACCTGCGACACGACCAAAACAGTTTCAGCATCTCCTTCTCCGCCCTGAACTACAGCGAGTACGGACGAGTGCACTACCAATACCATCTGGAGGGCTTCGACAACTACTGGATAGACGCCCGCAACAACCACGAAGCCTACTACGCCAACCTGCCCGCCGGAGAGTATGTGTTCCACGTGAAAATCACCAACAACGACCGGAGCATCGTGGAGGCCGAAAACTCCATCCGCATCAAGGTCTATCCTGCCCCCTGGCACACATGGTGGGCCTACTGCATCTACTTCCTGTCGGCAACCACCCTCGTACTTCTCTTCCTGCGTGCCCTTTTGCGCATCAGGGCAGAAAAAGGAGCCGCCCGCCGCGCCCGCCTGGAAAAAGAGCAGGAGCAACGGGTGAACCGAATGAACATGAGTTTCTTCGCCAACATCTCGCACGAATTCCGTACTCCCCTCACCATGATTTCCGGACCGGTAACGCAACTCTGCAACAGCTCCCGGATAGAAGGCGAGGACAAAAACCTGCTCCTCATCGTACAGCGCAGCGTAAGCCGCATGCTAAGGCTCGTCAACCAGATGATGGACTTCAACAAACTGGAGAACGACACCCTGCGCCTGCAAGTAAGACGCACCGACGTCATCGCCTGCCTGCAACGGCAAGTGAGCGTCTTTCAAGTAAACGCCGGTGACAAATGCATCGACCTGAGCACCCATGGGCTGGAAGACACCTTCCTGATGTGGCTGGACGAGGACAAGGTGGAGAAAATCTTCAACAACCTGATGTCCAATGCCCTGAAGTTCACTCCCCAAGGCGGGAGAATCAACGTCAGCTTCGACGTGATAAGCCGTGACGATGCCTCGCAATCCTTCAGCCTGCCGCCAGAGGAGCGGGCCACGCAGTACATCAAAGTATCCGTAGCCAATACGGGACAGAACATCCCTGAAGACAAGATAGAGAAAATCTTCGAACGCTATTACCAGATAGGAAACCAGGCAGAAGGAACCTACAACTGGGGAACCGGCATCGGTCTGTACTACGCACGCAGTCTGGCCGTACTTCATCACGGACAACTGAAGGCCCGGCAACCCGACGAAGGAAGCGGCGCCGTATTCACCTTCATACTGCCCGTCAACGACGCAGTGTATGCCGAGGACGAACGGGCAACGGAACAAAACAACCAGTCGGAAGCCTTCCCGCTCGCCTCCGCCTCGCAGCTTGCCGGAGACAAGGCCGGCACCGACGAAAAGCAATTCACCGTACTGGTGGTGGACGACGATACCGAAGTGGCCCACTACCTGCGCATGCTCCTCTCCTCCCACTATAAGGTGATATGCCGCTTCAATGCCGACGACGCACTGAAGGCCATGCGCGAGGAGGCTCCCGACCTGATTATCAGCGATGTGGTAATGCCGGGAAAGGACGGTTACCAACTCTGCCGGGAAATAAAAGAGGACCTGCAGCTTTGCCACCTGCCGGTGATTCTGGTAACGGCCAAAGCCACGATGGAAAACCAGGTGGAAGGACTGAATACCGGAGCCGACGCCTACGTGACGAAACCCTTCGACCCTACCTATCTGCTGGCACTCGTCAAGTCATTGCTCAGGAACCGTGAAAAAGCACGCAGCATGCTTGGCAGAGCCACCCAGACGGACAAGATAGAAGAAAACATCCTCTCCCCGCAAGACAACGTCTTCATGACCGAACTCTACCACCTGATGGAGAGCGAGCTTTCCAACCCCGAACTGGACATTGCCCGCATGACCGAGCTGCTGAGAATATCACGTACCAAGTTCTACTATAAAGTGAAAGGACTGACCGGCGAGAATCCCAGCACCTTCTTCAAGACCTACAAGTTGAACCGCGCCGCCGAACTGATAACGGAAGGGAAATATACCGTCTCGGAAATTGCGGACATGACGGGGTTCAGCACGCTGTCCCACTTCTCGAAGAGCTTCAAGAAACAGTTTGGAGCAAGTCCGAGCGAATACGGCAAATAAAAGGACGGGCTACTTAGCCTGCTGCATGAGGGTTATGCCTTTCAGGGGTGAAGGTATAACCTTCATTCTTTTATCAACCGCTCCTTCTATGCACGAGATGCACATCTCAAACAGCGTGAGATGCACATCTCGATACACATAAGATGCACATCTCGTGCATGCAAGGACTACGCCTTAAAATAAGAAAGGAATAGCCTTGCGGGTTACCGGGCTTCCGGTATGTTAGTCGAATCATATACAATCATCGCACGGCCTTCGGACAACTTCCTCGCAGTGGGAGGCATCTTGATGAAATAGTTGGAATAAGGTTCCGAGCCTTCCTGGTCTCCATTCATCAGTCTGTGGGAAATACGTATCATCGTCTGAATATAGGCCAGCGACAAAGAGGATTTCAGATAAGGATAATGTCCGCACCAGATATCCTTGATGCCCCCTTCCTTCATGAGCTTTTCCATACGGCAACACGACTCATGGAAAGTGGCGACGGGAGACATCGGCACGCACTGCAGCCATACTTCGCCCGAACCGAACGCATCACCCGAATAGCAGTCTCCGTTTGCCTTGTCCAGGAGTACCACCGAGCCGGGCGTATGTCCGGGCATCCATGCCACTTCCAGCTTGCGTCCGCCCAAGTCGAACACCTGTCCTTCTTCCATATAGAGGAACTCTCCTTTATAATCCGCCGCATGCTGGGCCACCAGCACCGTATCGGCCCGATGCATCCATACTTTATCGAAATACTTGATGCATCCGGCATGGTCGGGGTGCATGTGGGTGACAATCACTTCCAGCGGTTTCGGGGTTATCTGTCCCACAATCTTATCCAAATCCGCACAACGCGTGCCGGTATCAATCAGTACGGCCTTGTCTTCGCCCTCTATCAGATACATGGTAGTATGGTCCCAAGTAGAGAACACCCAGGTCTTCTCTTTCAGCAAGGAAACCTCCACCTCTTCATTCTTGAATACCGTCTGCGCCCCTATGGACATGCAAGCAAGCAGCAGGGCAAACATCACTAAACTTCTTTTCATGTTTCTCTTATTTATACAGTTAAATCGAATTGCGAATTTCTCAGGATAAATCAATAACCGGGATTCTGTTTCAGGTTGCCGTTCACTTCCAACTCGTTTTCTGGAAACGGCAGCCACTCGTCGCGACCGGGAGTCCAACCCGCCAACGGCTTTTCATTGTCGACATAGGTAATCTTGGTCGTATAACGGGCGTTGTAGATGCCTGCCGCCGTAGTCAGATTATTACTCGGGTCGGGTACAATCTGGAAGGTCGGCAACTTTTTCCCTTTATCCGCCAATACCGCCGGAGCATCTCCCCAACGCTTCAGGTCCTGGAAGCGTGTGCCTTCCATGGCAAGTTCCAGGCGGCGCTCCAGCTTTATATCGGAGAGCGTCACATGGCTCTTTCTGGGAAGACGGGCCCTGTCGCGCACTCTGCCCAAATATTCGTCGGCACCGGCCTGGTCGCCCGCCTGGAGGCAAGCCTCGGCAGCCATCAACAAGACATCCGCATATCTGATGACCGGAGTGTTGCTCTGGTTTCCACACCAATACCCTACAAATTCGTCATCGGTGCTTGCCAGCCATTTCAGACGGAAATAGCCTTCGCTGGCATATTTATTGGTCGTCGTGTTCACCGCAATGTTCATGGCAACCACCTGCTCCCAGGTTCTGATCCAAGCATTCAAACGATACCCGTCAGCACCCTCTTCGGCCACAAAGGCATCATACAAGGACTTCGACGGATTGAAATAGCTGTAACCGCTGGTGGTGTTGAACTTATAGTGCATGGACGCTTCCGGACCGGCTATAAAGCCGTAGCCGAATCCCCAATTGGCCAAGATGCCGTACCAGCCCTCCTGAGAATACATGTTGGAAGGGTCGTAATGGCGCACACACTCCAGCACATACTCCTCGCAGCCTGCAGAGGCCGGATGATAGAACGTGCCGACGTCGGCTATCAAATCGTATTTGCCGGAGGATATGACCTTCTCCAACTCACTTTTGGCATCGGCATATTTCTCCTGATACAGATAGACCTTTCCCAGCAAGCACCGGGCAGCCTCCAGCGTGGCGCGGGTTCCCCCGTCCCTATCCTCCGGACTCGCTTTCGAAGTGAGTTTCCCGGAAGTTATAGCTTCCGTAAGATCCGTCTCCATGAATTTCCACAGCTGTCCGGCAGTGGAGTTGGGCACCTTATACTCTTCCGAATTTTTCAATACCCTATCTACCAAAGGAGGAGTCCCCCACAAAGTGGTCAGCTCGAAATAGCAGATGGCTCTGAAGAATTTGGCCTCGGCAATGTTTCTTGCCTTCACTTCACTCTCAGCGGCATCGAACCGCTCAATCACCAGATTGGCCAAATAAATCGTGGCATACAACCTCTTATAATAGTTTTCCACCCAACCGTTCGTGGGCACTATCGCACTCTCGTATATCTCCTGCGCATACACCTGGTCGGAGCGGGCACCGCCCGAATTGAAATCATCGGCCAGGAAGTTTTTCAGGAAGAAACCGTTGGCATACTGCGAGGCTTTCTCACCACGCCCGGAATAAGCATTCCGCCAGGACGCATAGACGGCAGCGATGGCAGACTCGCACTGTTCGTCCGTCTGATAATAGTTCTCTTCATTCTCTACACCTTTCTGGGGAATATCCAGCAAATCGACATCGCATGCGGAGAATGTGAGTGCACACGCCAACAGTCCGGACAAGATATATTTTCTTTTCATACTTCTTCTATTTTATATAATTCAAAATGTAACTGATAAACCGAACACCACCTTTTTCGTCGTGGGATAATTTCCGTAATCCACGCCCATACCACTGGTAGCCGTGGATGAAACCTCCGGGTCGAGTCCCGGATACTTGGTGAACAAGAAGAAATTATCCAACGAGGCATATATCCTCAGCTTGTCGACCAGGAACTTCTTCGTAACCGTCCGGGGCAACGTATATCCCAGCTGTATCTGCTTGATGCGGAAATAAGAGCCGTCAAAGATATAGGCATCGGACAGGCCATACTTGTCTGCATTCGTATTCTGCGGCCGCGCAAACTTACGGCCGGTAGTCCCGTCCGCCGTCCAGCGCTGGTCGTACATCTCCTTCAGCGTATAGGATATCGAATTATAACTGTAGGACATGAACACGTCATTGCCCACGGAACCGTTACCGAAAATCAGGAAATCAAGATTCTTGTAGTTGGCAGTCAACGTGATGCCATACGTGAAGTCCGGCATCGGCTTGCCGATCATCGCCTTGTCACTGGCATCAATAGTACCGTCGCCCGTATTATCCCTGAATACGGGATTCCCCTTGTCGTCCAGATGGTCGACCTGATAGCCTCTGAAATACCACACCGGATAGCCTACCTCGAATGCGGAGAACGAACCGTTCGAAGCCATCGTAGTGGCGCCTTCTATGCGTCCGCCGCTGACATGCGGATCCAGATAAGTAACCTCGTTTTTCAAAGTGGCCAGATTGGCGGTCACAGAATAGCTGAAATCACCGGCTTTGTCTTTCCATCCGGCTTCAAACTCAAAGCCCTTATTCGTCACATTACCGGCATTCATCGGAGCCGACGAGTTTCCCGCCTCATAAGGAATGACAATGTTGGACACGATCAAGTCTTTAGTCTTCTTCCTATACCAGTCCATACCAAACGAGAAGCGGTCTTTGAAAGCGCGCAGATCCATACCCAAATCCAGCTGTTCGGAGGTTTCCCACTTCAGGTCAGGATTATAGAGCTGCGAAGGCTTGGCGGAAGTGACATAGTTCATCGCCGTATTGCTGAAAGAGTATCCGGCAGCCGAAGTCACCAGGGAATTGGAATACTTATAACCACTCAGATTGCTTGTGCTTCCATTCTGTCCCCAGCTGGCACGCAATTTCAGGAATGTCAAAGGGGTATTGTTCTTTTCCGTGAAAAAGCGCTCGTTGGAAATAACCCAGCCGGCCGATACCGACGGGAAATAACCCCAGCGATTGGTGCCCGGAAGCACGGAAGTATCGGCGGCATCGGCACGCATGGCCGCTTGCAGCATATAGCGGTTTTGGTAATCGTAAGCCAGACGGCCGAAATAGGACAGTTTGCGATTAATCAGATTGTAACCGGCGGTACTCTTCACGGCATCTCCGGCAGGATACGAAACGTCGGCATACAAAGGATCGTGCTTGGCTGTCTTGTCCACACCGGCAGAAACGTAAGTGAAGTTATTCTCGCTGTAAGACATACCCAGCATGGCAGACACATGATGCTTGTCCCACAAATCCGTACTATAGTTCACAAAGTTCTCCCACTGGTAATAAGTAGTGGAGGAGTTGGAGCGGCTGGCCCCGTTCTTATCCTTATTATTGGCGGAAGCCGAGCCGTAATAGAGATTGTTATACTGATAAGTGTTTGCGTTCAGTTCTCTGTAACCCAGTCGGGTAGTAAACACAAATCCTTTGAAAGGAGTCAGGTTGGCATAGAGCGTTCCCATCAGACTGTTGCCGAAGTTCTTCTTGTCGCTCATGCGGATGGCTACCATAGGATGTATCTGTTCCATGGAACCCAGACAGCTGTAATAATCGCCCTTGTCATTGCGCAGCAAAGTAAAGCCGTTGGCAATCAATGCCTCCATCTGCTTAGGAAGCGCATCGGCAGCATAAGTGTCCGCATAATAAGGAGCCATGGTCATCACGGTAGCAATCATGCTGGAATATGAATTGCCCGCACTGCCGTCATTGATGGATTTCTGCGTATATTTTGCATAATTGGCAGTAACACCTACCTTTAACCAGGGTTTAATGTCATAGTCGGCGTTCAGCATGACGGAAAGCCGCTTGTAGGTATCCTTGTTTTCACGAAGAATACCATTGTCATACAAATTGTTTAATGACAGGAAGAAAGAGCCCTTGTCATTCGCTCCCTGAAAGTTGACCGTATGATGGGAGGATGGTGAAGCATTAAAAGCCACATCATACCAATCGGTAGTCGATACGCCGTCCCATGTGCCGCTGGTAATAAGCTCCTGGATATTATCATCTGTAAAAGTAGGGTCTTGCTCCTTCTTTTGCAATAAGGCTTCTTGCGAATTAATCAGCTTGGGACGTCGGGCCAGGCTACTGATGGAATATTGAAAGTCGTAGGAAATGCTGCTGGTGCCTTTGCTTCCGCTCTTTGTGGTAATAAGCACCACGCCATTACCGGCCTGCGCACCATAAATGGCAGCGGATGCGGCATCTTTCAGGACTTCCATGCTTTTTATATTGTTAGGATCCACAGCACTCAAGTCGGATACTATCAATCCATCTACCACATAGAGAGGGTCGGAAGTGCCATTCGACGAGAAACCACGGACACGAATGGTAGGCGAGGCGCCCGGTTGCGAAGTCGTGGATATCAGTTGCACACCGGCTGTCTTGCCCTGCAGGGCTTCTTCCACCCGGGTAATAGAGCGGTTCTGGATGTCTTCCGCCTTCACGGAAGAAATGGCACCCGTCAGGTCACTCTTCTTCTGCACACCATAGCCCACCACTACCACTTCATCCAGCGTCCGGGTGTCTTCCTTCATCGTCACATTCATTCTCTCCGATACGGCTTTCAGCTCCTGTGTCACATATCCGATGTACGAATAGACAATGACGGCGCCTTGCTTTACCTTTAAGGAATAATTTCCCTCCATATTCGTAATCACTCCGTTGGAAGTACCCTTTTCAAGTACACTCACACCAATCATCGGTTCTCCCAAATCATCTGTGATCCGTCCCGATACCATCATCGGACTTTGCGCCAGCATATAAGGTATTCCCACCAAAAGGAACAGCCAGAATGCCATCAGCTTTCTTTTAAAGTTGTTTTCCATAATGCTTAAATAATTAGATTTGTTAATAAAAAAGCTGCATTCACTCATTGCAGGATTTCCGATACAATTTTATCAAAAGAGGAAATAAGAGGATATTGAGAAAATACAAAAACATTTCTTATATGTTCAAATATCATTTCCTGTACGTTCAAAAAATTATCAATATGTTCAAAATATGCCTTACAACATAATCCAGGTAGAAAAATCACTGTTACAGCAAATATCACCTACTTATTTTCTTTCTACTTTTGTCTGCTTCAGTGTAAAAAAACACTTTCCGCGAAACATATCCTAATACGCTCCATATATGAAAAAAATCATCCTTTCCCTCATTGCTTTATCTGCAACGGCCGTGTCTTCGTGCAAACCGGCAACCGCCCAAGAAGAAGCGGAAAAGCTGGACGTTCATAGAGTTTCGGCAACCATCTCCAATCAAAGCATTACAGATTTCCAAGAAGACGCGCAAGGCTATATCTGGATAGGGACCACGCGCGGACTGAACAGATTCAACGCCCACGAATACCGGCAATATTACAGTTCCAACGACTCACTGCAACTGCCCGGAGACAGGATTCAGGACATTTTCATGGACTCACGCAAACGCTTATGGATAGCGACAACCGACGGAACATGCCGATATACCGACCAAGACAACTTCCGCCAGATACCCATAAACGTACCATACAACAATAGGAACGGACATCAGTTCATAGAAAGCAAGGATGGAAAAATCTTCTTAAACATGGTGGTACATCTCTGCGTCTATAATCCCCAAACGGACACCTTCAACCGCATTTTCATCAACTTTGACCCAGACAAGACCTATAAGCAGACCTGCTACATGGATAACAACAACTGTCTGTGGGCCGTCAACCCCGTCTCCATCCGATGCTACGACTCCCGAAACATGCAACTGACAGATTCCATCCCCATGCCGCAGAAGATTACCTACTCTTACATGCACAACCACACTTCCCTATGGCTGGCAAGCAAGAACCGGCTCTTCATATTCGATACCGAAAGCAAAAGATTCAAAACGACTCCCGACGCAATAAGTAATCATCCCATCTTATCGAAAGCCGCTATCACCTATATACACCCGTACGACAGGAACAGCCTACTAATCTGCACACAGAAGCATACATTCCTTTACAACCATAAAGAAAACACCGTCATACGTGAAAAGGAAAACGGATTTCCGTTTGAAGTCCCGCAACATGGCGTCAAATGCATGTACACCGACTCGCACAAGAATCTGTGGATAGGCTCGTCGGACCAAGGGTATACCGTACGCTATCATTACAAGGAGCGTTTCAACAGCAACAACTATCTACGCTCGTTCTTCCATCAGAAATCCATCATAGCCCTCGATGCCGACTCCTGTAACTTGTACATATCCACCCTGAAAGACGGAATGTATGTCTACAACCTGAGCACCAAGCATATAGAGGCTGTGAATATCAGCAGAATCCTACCTGCACAAAACGCAGAAAATATAATTGTCAGGCACATCTATCACGACAAAGACCGACACATCTGGCTTGCCACCAATACCAATCAGGTCATAAAATGTGTGCTTGAATATAATCAATTAAAAGCAACGGATATCTTCTCCGTCCCTTCCGTACTGTGCATAACGCAAGACCGTAACGGAACAATATGGGCCGGCAGCTTCAGCCAGACAATATATGCCCTGAAAAAAGGAGAAAAGGAATTCACGCCCGTATCACTTTACCCCCAGTCATTTTTCACCTTCACCCCCACCATACACCCTCTCTCCAACGGAGAAGTATGGATTGCTTCCTTTGGCAACAAGATTCGTTCAATAAACCCCGATACATGGAAAATCCGGATACCGGACATCTCAAGGACGGACAGCCTGGCCTGCATACGCCGCTCTAAATTTATCCCTTCCGTATTATACGAAGACAGCCAGGGAGATATCTGGATTGGGACCTCCCATAACGGGCTTTTACGATATACTTCGCAGAATCATAAATTATCTCCTATATCCGGCATTGGCTGCACAGAGATTTGCAGCATCGAAGAAGATATACAAGGGAATCTATGGATATCCACATTATACGGATTAAGTAAATATGAGCGCCAGACCAATCAAATCAGCAACTACTATGCAACTGACGGTATCGGCGGCAATCAATTCTACGACCGTGCATCCTGCCGACTTTCAAACGGAACCTTAGTATTCGGCGGCACTCACGGAATGACATTCTTCAATCCGATGGAAACTCCTTTCAAATACCATGTTCCACTCACTTTCGAGAATCTGAAGATTCATAACAAGCTTATATATCCCGGAAAGAATGCAATCATCGACAAAGACCTCTCCTATCAACCGGACGTACACCTGAAACATGGTCAGAGCAGCTTCAGCATATCATTTGCCGCATTGGATTATAGTGAATATGAACGAATACACTATCACTACCAATTGGAAGGCATCGACCGCTACTGGATAGATGCACACACCAACCGGGAAGCTTATTATGCCAACCTTCCCACAGGAACTTATATGTTCAAAATAAAAATCACCAATGAAGACCAAAGCATAATCGGAGAAGAAAAACGACTGCGCATTATCGTCAAACCGGCTCCTTGGAATACTTGGTGGGCAAGATGCGCCTATGCTCTGGCAATCATCGGAATAACCGGTACACTTATACACAGTTGGCGGCGCGTAAGAATTGAAAAAGAAACCGCCTGCCGTGCCGAACAGGAAAAAGCACAAGAGCAGAAAATGAATAAAACATACATGAGCTATTTTACAAACATATCCCACGAATTCCGGACACCACTGACCACAATGTTGGGTTCCATCAGACAACTGTGTGCCGCCCAGACCAATACAGTGCCCAACCGGGAACTACTAAATGTCCTGCAAAACGGTATTCTGCGAATGCTCCAGCTAGTCAACCAATTACTTGATTTTAACAAATTAGACAACGACAACCTGGGACTGGAAGTCCAACAGACCAACCTCGCCTCCACCATCAAACGAATCATCAGTTTCTTCAACATCAATGCCCAAAGCAAGAATATAACCCTAAGCATTCATGGATTACAACACGACATCCTCTATTGGGTCGATGAAGACAAAGTAGAGAAAATACTGAGCAATCTGCTTTCCAATGCCATGAAGTTTACTCCTATAGGAGGCGAAATAGAAATCTCGTTCGCCATCGTCACGCGTCAGGAAGCCGAAGAGTTCTTCAGCCTGACAGAACAAGACCAAAGCGCCCGATATATCCGGATTTCCGTAACTAACACCGGAGAAAATATTCCGGAAGAACAGCTGGAAAAAATCTTTGAGCGGTTCTATCAGATAAGAAACGACAAAGGGACTTACAATTTGGGAACCGGTATCGGGCTTTATTATGCCCGTAGCCTTGCCCGGTTGCACCACGGACATCTGAAAGCAGCAAATCGAAAAGAAGGAAACGGAGCCATGTTTATCCTGATTCTTCCTGCAGACGATTTCTCGTACACAAAAGAGGAACGGTTCTATGGCAAAAAAACACTCCTGAACAATACTTCCATAGAACCTGCGAAAATAGAACCGGATACTGCCCGTGAAGGTAAAACAAGTCCAAAAACAATACTCATAGTAGACGATGACCCGGCCATCATGCACTATCTGCAGATTCTGCTGACCCCACATTATCACATCATCAGCCGGCTCAATTCCACCAACATCTTCCAGACCATTGTAGACGAAGCTCCGGATTTGATACTGAGCGATGTACTGATGCCGGACAAAGACGGTTACCAGCTTTGCAAAGAAATCAAAGCAAACCTGCAATTCTGTCACATACCCGTCATTCTAGTAACTGCCAAATCCACCGTGGAAAACCAGATAGAAGGATTGCATACCGGAGCTGACGCATACGTGCCCAAACCTTTTGAACCGGCTTACTTACTAGCCCTGACCGAATCACTATTGACAAACCGTGACAAAATACGTAAATTCCTGATGAACAATACCCGGACAAGCCAGATGAAAGAACTTGCCCTTACCCCAAAAGACGAGACCTTCATGGAAGAACTGTATAAACTAATGGAAAAAGAATTGGACAACCCGGAGCTGGACGTCACGCGGATGGCTGAATTACTCAAAATCTCCCGTACCAAATTTTACTACAAGGTGAAGGGATTAACCGGCAAGAATCCAAGCGTTTTCTTCAGAACTTATAAGCTGAACCGCGCAGCCGAACTAATCAAGGAAGGAACCTATACCATTTCCGAAATAGCGGACATGACCGGCTTCAATACCCTTCCCCACTTCTCTACCTGCTTTAAAAAGCAATTCGGCATAAATCCGAGTGAGTATCAATAAACCTTGTACATCTCCTTCATCACTCACGGTTCTTTCATCTACAGGAGTTAGAAGGAATTATCGACCTTTAACTCCTCTAACTCCTGCAAATGAAAAAGCCGTGACCTGCATAGAGATTACTTCCGGTAAAAGCTGCTGATTATCGCCTGTTATAAACCAGTTTCTTCGTTCGCGGGTCGCGAGAGAATTGTTTCATGAAATCCCACATCAACCGTGCGTCAGGCTTGAAGTTCCAATGACCGTAGTCATTCACAGCCACGACTTTAATCAGCGGAATGTCTCCCTTGTAAAGCACTCCCGCTTCCATCGTGACGCGCTTGTTGGTGGAGATTACTTCCCTGTCCTTGAGTGCCATGCCGAAGGTGGCATCTTTCGAAAAGTCGGGTTGGCTGCTCACTTCCATGCCATTCATGGTCTGATAGGCAGTCCAGGCACAGAAGAAGGCATTGGTGCGCCAATTGTTTTCGCTTACAAAAGGCACAACTTCGTCGTCCGTACCAGTCACAGAGAAATAAGCGGTCTCCACACTGCCACGTTTCTGCACCGCCTCGTTCATCAACGCTTCGCCATTATAACCAAACATATACCGGTCGGGAGTCAGCCCTGCCGACTGGGCACCCACAGCAGCAAACACATGCGACTTGCGTATACCGAGCCCCGTAGCTGTGGCGGCTCCCGCCGAAAGCCCTTCAGCATATACGCGCGAAGGGTCTATCTGCGGATAAGTCTTCAACAGATGATACACCACCTGTTCGATGCCGTCCAGCCCCATAGGAGCATAGCCGTTGCCCTGCCATTCCAGTTCGGCAACAATGAAGTTCTCCTCGGCCGCCAGCTCAATGAAGCCGGATGTCTCAGCCTGTGTACGCGGATCATTGTTGTTGCCATGCAGCAAAAGCAACAACGGCACAGAAGCCTTTTCCGCCTTCAGGGTAGCCTCCGGGTGGAATTCATACCATAGGAAATCGCCCGTCCCGATAAGGTCTTTCTTCATCACACGACGAATGATTCCCCAATCTTCGGGCATGATATACGGCTCCAGCTCATACGTACCATATTGGTCGAATTGAGCTCCCGTGTACCAGGTATGTTCGTAATTGTTGAAACGGTAGTTCTTGCAAAGCAATGTCTTCCAGGCTTCTGCAAAAGCCTCTTTCAAGGAAATGTACTTGTTTGCACTTACCACAACCTGCTGTAACGGCTCCTTCCGGTTGACATAACAAGCCAACCCGTTTTCTTTCCGCACCAGTTCCGCCTGATTCTGCAAGATATAGGTAGCCGCTACCTGCCGACTGTGTGTTCCGGCAATAAAAGCAGGAACGGGGGCGGCACCCTCAACCGTCTTGGCCGGTCGGCCATTCAGCGATACGATACCGGCAACAGCACCTGCATGTGCGGCAATAGCCTTATTGACAAACGTCGCTCCCTTACCTACACCGATTATCTTCAGATTAGTAAAAACACGCATCTTGTTCAGGAAATTCTTATAAGCTTCCAAATCCTTCACCGCATCATACTCCTTTCCCAAGGGATTCACCACACAAACCGTCCCCGAGTAGGTGTGCGCATAGAACGCAATGCCCAATTCGTCCGTCAATGCCGCCGCTTCGGAAGCATCGCACGGCTTGTCCGGATAAATCACGAAAAAAGGGGAAAAGCCGGGGAAACGTCCCTCCACACTCTTGCACGTATCACGCGTAATGTAAACTTCCTGCTCCAACCCAGGAAAACGAACAAACGGAGGAAGCCCTTCAGGGGTTCCACCAGCCCCTTTCATCTGCAATGCAACTACAGAAAACAAGAGCCCAAAAATGAAATTCAGTTTCATAGTATCTTTAACAATTTGTTTTACGACCGCAATATTAGCGAATTGCCCTCAAAGCATTCTTTCCTATTTGTTCAAATGTTTATCCTCCGGTTCAATTTTATTCATTACATTTGCAGTGTTTCTTAAAACCAACCGTATATGGCACATCGTCTTAATACCAACAAACAGTTTATGGTAGGCAACGGCATCCTTGCCTTTGCCGTGATTTTCGTAGTCGTCATCTTTGTTTACATGAGCATGAGGCTGCAACAACAGAAAGCGGAAAACCGCAACTTCATCGAAACCTATACCATCACACTGACGAAAGGCTTTGCCGGAGACTCCACCTCCATCTTCATCAACGACAGCCTGCTGGTGAACCGCACCATGACGGAAGAACCTTTCATCCTCGAGGTGAAACGCTTTGCCGAACAAAGCGCACTGATGATTGTGAACAATGCAACCGAAAAGCTTTCCCTGTTTGAGCTTAGCGAAAAAGGAGGAGAATACCGGTTCGAGAAGGAAGGGGAAGAGATAAAGCAGCTGGCAAAAAATTAGGGATAAAAAGTTTGAGGCATTTTGCTCTCATATTTCGGAGTCCACAAGCAGTTTTCCGACTTACCAACAGTCACCGCAAAGGCACTATACAACTTTTGCAGTGCTACAGCAAAGCACAGTTGCACTGCAAAGGGCATGCAGTAGTTTTGCAATGCAACTGTCTGTAAAGCAGGAACTACTTACCGTAATACACTCATATCAATCTCTAACCATTTATTTTCGTTTGATATTTCCGAAGCTCCGCTCTCAATGCTTGTGCCTTTCCACCGGTCATCCGGTCGAGCAAATCCCAGAAGCGCTCCCCATGATTCATCTCGCGGGTATGTGCCAGCTCGTGCAGTAGCACGTAGTCTATAAGATGCTTGGGAAGAAGCACCAGATAATAGGAAAGATTGATATTACCTTGTGCCGAACAGCTTCCCCAACGCCCGCTACTGGAATTGATTTTCACACTTTTATAAGGCAGATTGTGCTGCATGGAGAGCATATACAGACGGGGAGGAAGGATAATCTTTGCATTCCGGCGCAGAGCCTCTTCAATTACCTTGTGCAGCCAAGCCTGCAGATTCGCATCCGAGAAATCGGCATCAGGAGGACAGATTATCTGCATTTCCCCCAATTCCGAACGGGACAGGAACCGTTCCCGTTGTCCGCTGACCAACGTCAGTTTAAAAAACTCCGTATCAATGCGGTAATCCAAATCAATCAGCTTTCTGACCAGCTTCTGTCTGGCATCCTTCAGACGCGGACGAAGCTGCTCGATGGCACTCTCTACCTCGGCAAGAGAAGTCCGGGGAGGCACAGTCACGTAAATTCCATCTTCCTTTGTACGGAAAGTAAGACGCCGTGCCCGGACATTGACCCGGACAAACAAAGGACCAAGCTCTTTATCTTCTATAATACGGTTTACTGTCATAAATCAAAGCCTCTCCCATAGAGGGGGACAGGGAAGAGACTTTGCAAATGAACAAAGAATCGTCCGAAAAAGCAAGCAAACACTTGACAAAAGCGGACGGGATGTCCGATAATGAACACTGTGCAGAAACAGTTATTCTTTAGTTATCAAAGATTTAAATTTATGGCACAATGATTGATTAAAGTATAACGACCGAACGTCCTTTAAAAAAAAGCATTTCTACATGCAACTTTTTCAAGGCAGATCACGTCTAACTAATAAATATTGAATCGCAAAAAAGAATATGAAAACTCTAACAACATTTATCGCAATCGCCTTATTGGCATTCTGTACAACCGCTTGTTCACAACAACACACATACCGTTCCGGAAGCTTCGGCAGCAAAACGGTCAAGGCAAGCAAGAATTATGTAACCAAAGACATAAAAGTGGACAACTTCACCAAACTGAGTGTAGCCGGCAGTCCCGACGTGACCTACACGCAAAAGTCCGGAAAACCGACAGTGGAAGTATACACCTCGGACAACATTGTAGATTTGCTGGATATCCGTGTCAAGGACAATACCCTCTACGTCGGCTTCAAAAAGAATGTCAACGTATCATACGACAAACTGAAAGTCCGTGTCTCCGCAGAAAAGCTGAACGGTATTGCCGTGGCAGGTTCAGGAGACGTGGAATTGAAAAACGGGCTAAAAACGGACGACCTTAAAATCTCCGTGGCAGGTTCGGGAGACATCAGCGGAAACAATATCTCTTGTACAGACCTCAGTATTTCCATCGCAGGCTCGGGAGACATCAACAGCAGCAATATCACTTGCAATGACCTTCAAGTATCTGTGGCAGGCTCCGGTGACATAAAGCTGAATAATGTAACCGCCAACCTCACAAAAGCATCTGTTGCCGGTTCGGGTTCAGCTATCCTAAGCGGCAGCACCCAAGAAGCAGAATACAGTGTGGCAGGTTCGGGTGATTTGTTTGCTTCCGATTTTGTTGCCAAAAAGGCATCTGCCAGTGTTGCCGGTTCAGGCGACATCAAATGCCATGCCACAGATTTCCTGAAAGTACGCACCAGCGGAAGCGGCAGTGTGGGCTACAAGGGTAATCCGGAACTGGACTATCCGAAAAAAGGACTGTATAAGCTCTAACATTGGAAAAGATAGAATGATTGTAAGCCTAAACTAAATTCTCTCTCAAATAATTACCTACAAAGATGACGAAGGACTCTTGCGAGGAAGTCCTTCGTTCTTTTATTGGAGCAAGACGTCCTTCCACCCAACCTTCAACCACATCGAACATATAAAAACAATAAAGGGACGCTGCATCACGCGGCGTCCCTTCTATCTTAGTTAGTTTTTATAAGATTTTGAGAGAATTGAAACTTCACAGCCTCAAGTTGTTTTAATAAAGTACACTAACTATTATGTTTAAAGCAAATGAAAATGTTATTTTAAAAGCAAATGAAAATATCTATTCCTCGATTTCCTGTTCCTCTTCCACCCGATGCAAGCTGTCCATCACTTGCTGCTCATGAGACACGGACACATCTCCCGAGAGAGCTACCGACGGTGCGGAAATCTGTTTACCGATAGTATCGGCTGCGGCTACTTCCTTCACATCCGAGAAAAATGAATGTTGCATCACATTCCCCATCGAAAAGACCACTGCCACTACTGCGGCGGCTTTGAACAGCGGCATGAAACGTGCGGTCAATGTCAGGCGCTTTGCCTTGACCACCGGAACTTCCACTTCGGCAAGCATCCGGGCATCAAAATCCTCACCCAGATGCACTTCCTGCTGCAGTTGCTGATATACGAACAAGTCCTTGTAGCGAAGCAAGTGCCCGGGAACATCGTTTCCGCTAAAGAAAGCACGCAATTCAATCTCATCTTCCAAAGAAGTTTCGCACTGCCAATAGCGCTCCAAGAGTTGTTCTATATATTTAGAGTCCATAACCTTCTATATCAATAAACGTTTGTTTCACTTTTTGCCGCGCCCTGAAGAGGTTCACTTTTACCTGCTCCTCGGTCAAGCTCAGAACCGCTGCAATTTCTTTATAGCTCTTACCTTCAATATCCCTAAGCTGCATAATCAGCCGCTGTTTTTCAGGAAGTTTGTTCATCAGCCGATGTATCAGCGTCATCCGTTCCTTGTTCACCAGCTTTTCGTAAGGACTCGATGCATCGGAAGCCTGCTCCATTTCGGGTGTCAACTCCAAGGTACGGGAGTCTTTTCGCTCGCTACGGTCTATCGCCAGATTTCTTGCCACTGTCAAGCAATAGGCTTCGATAGAACCGAACTGCGACCACTCGTCACGCTTGTTCCAGGCTCTTATCAGCGTTTCCTGCACAACGTCCTCCGCCTCTGCCCTATCGAACGTAATTCTCAAGGCTAACCGAAAGAGCTTGTCCTTCAGCGGAAGAATGTCATTGCGAAAGCTGAGTTCTTGCATCTCTAAGAAATTGACGGTTAAGTATTCAGAAAGTTACAGCCTACTGCCACTTTTTTTAAATTATTTTCGGATACGGGTTCCACTATTCCCGTTGATGGCTGATGCCAAAGTGATTACGACTTCAGCCACACCGGCATTCAATGCCTCGAAAGAGTTCTCCAATTTCGGAATCATACCACCTTGAATCACCCCATCCGCCACATATTGCTTGAATTCCTCCGGCGTTATCTGTGAAATCACGCTATCATCGTCGTTCTCGTCACGCAGTACCCCCTTCTTCTCAAAACAAAATACCAAAGTAACGTCGAACAAGCCCGCCAAAGCCTTGGCAGTCTCTCCGGCAATGGTGTCGGCATTCGTATTCAGCATGTGCCCCTCTCCATCGTGCGTCAACGGAGCCATTACGGGAACCACACCTTTATGAATGAGGTCTGCCAGGAAAGCGGCATTCACCTGCCTCACATCGCCTACAAACCCATAATCCACCTCCTTTACGGGACGTTTCACGGAATGAATCACATCCATATCAGCCCCCGTCAGACCCAGTGCATTGACACCGCGCGCCTGCAGACCGGCAACGATATTCTTATTCACCAATCCGCCATACACCATTGTCACCACTTTCAGCGTTTCGGCATCAGTGATGCGGCGGCCATTTATCATTTTGCTTTCAATGTCCAGTCGGGCGGCAATCTTCGTAGCCGAGCGTCCGCCTCCGTGTACCAGCACCTTGTAGCCCTCAATGGCTGCAAAGTCATCCAACAACTTATAGAGGGTGGCTTCCTCTTCTACAATTTTGCCACCCACTTTGATTACAGTCAGTTTCTCCATTTTATTCCAAATAAGTATATCCGTACAGTCCGGAACGGTAATTAGACAAAAATTCCTTTCCTTCTTCCACAGAGATGCGCCCTTCCTTGACGGATTGCGTCACCCATGTTTCCAGCGTACGCACCAGTTTTTTAGGATTATATTGCACGTAGTCCAGCACCTCGGCCACCGTCTCGCCGTCAATCAGCTGATCGATGGTATAGCCTTTGGAATTGACGGACACGTGTACGGCATTCGTATCACCGAATAGATTGTGCATATCTCCCAAAATCTCCTGATAAGCCCCTACCAGGAAAACCGCCAGATAGTAGTGCTCCTTGTCACGCAACGAATGCAATGGTAAGGTGGTCGTATCGGCACGCGAACTGACAAAATTGGCAATCTTACCGTCCGAGTCGCAAGTCATGTCCTGCAAGGTAGCCTCGCGGTCGGGTCTTTCGTCCAGCCGTTGTATGGGCATGATGGGGAACATCTGATCGATGGCCCAGGAGTCGGGCAACGACTGGAACAATGAAAAATTACAGAAATACTTGTCAGCAAGTAGCTTGCTCAACTTGCGGAATTCCTCGGGGCAGTGCTTCATGCCGCTGGCAATGGAGTTGATTTCGCGGCAGATACTCCAATAGAGTTTCTCTATCTGTGCACGCGTATTCAAGTCGACGATACCATGGCTGAAAAGGTCGAGTGCCTCTTCGCGTATCTGCTGCGCATCGTGCCAAGGTTCCAGCATGCTACGCTGGCTCAGGTTGTCCCATATATCATACAGTTCCTTCACCAGTTCGTGAGCATCCTCTCCCGGTTCCCAATCGTCGTCCATTTCGGGCAGGGAAGCCGTTTCCAGCACTTCAAAGATAAGCACAGAGTGATGGGCAGTCAAGCTACGTCCCGTCTCAGTAATGATATTGGGATGAGGAAAACCGTGTTTGTCGGCAGCGTCGACGAAGGTCGACACCACATCGTTGACATATTCCTGAATAGAATAGTTAACGGAGCTTTCGCTGCTTGAAGAACGTGTACCGTCATAATCAACCCCCATGCCACCACCGGTATCCACGAATTCAATGTTGAAGCCCATCTTGTTCAGTTGCACAAAGAACTGCGAAGCTTCACGCAAAGCATTCTTGATACGACGTATCTTGGTTATCTGACTGCCGATATGGAAATGTATCAGCTTCAGACAGTCCTTCATATCTTTCTTCTCCAAGAAGTCCAGCGCTTCGAGCAGTTCACTGGATGTCAGTCCGAACTTGCTGGCATCTCCTCCGCTTTCTTCCCATTTGCCACTTCCGCTGGAAGCCAATTTAATGCGAATACCTATATTGGGTCTCACCTTCAATTGCTTCGCCATCTTGGCAATAAGATTCAGCTCATTAAGTTTCTCTACGACAAGAAAGATGCGTTTGCCCATTTTCTGTGCCAACAGTGCCAGTTCAATGAAGCTCTCGTCCTTATATCCGTTACAAACCACGAGGGAACCCGGGTCTGTATTGACCCCTATCACAGCATGCAACTCCGGTTTTGAACCCGCTTCCAGACCCAGATTGAACTTCTTCCCATGGTTAATCATCTCTTCCACCACGGGACGCATCTGATTCACTTTAATGGGGTAGATGATAAAGTTCTCTCCTTTATATCCGTACTCGTCAGCCGCCTGCCTGAAGCAGCAGGATACCTTCTCGATGCGGTTGTCCAGAATATCGGGAAAACGCACCAAGACCGGAGCCGCCACATCACGCAACTGCAACTCGTCCACCAACTCTTTTAAATCGACGGCAACTCCATCCTTACGCGGTGTCACCACAACATGACCTCTGTCATTGATACCAAAGTACGAAGTGCCCCAACCAGTTACGTTGTACAGCTCTTCTGAATCTTCAATACGCCATTTTCTCATCAGTACATTTACTATTAGACTATTTACAATTTACTATTTTCCCACAGTAGTGTGTCTTATAAAGGGGGAGACAAAAATACACATAAATCTAATATATCCAGCTCTTCGGACTGAAGAATACACACTTACAAGGAATTAAAGTCCTAAAAGTTGGCGTAACCGTTGCACAGATTCGTCAATCTGGCCGCGGCTCTCCAGATAACCAGCATCAAAGCGATAACGGGCCTGCGAGTAGAAAGGCGCACGCTTATCCAACGCCTCCACAATAAAGGTGCGCAAATCCTCGTCCGTCTTGCCTTGCAGGATGGGGCGTTGCAGCTTCGCCACCCGAAGCCGGCGGAATAGAATATCGGGATGCACATCCAGGAACACAGTCTGTCCGCAACCGTTCATGTACTCCATATTGTCAAAAAAGCAAGGAGTACCACCGCCAGTAGAGACCACGACATCCTCAAATTCCCCTACCTCATGCAGCATGTTTCGCTCCAATTCACGAAAAGAAGCTTCTCCCCGCTCGGTGAACAATTCACGGATTGATTTGTGAAAACGTTCTTCGATGTACCAGTCCAAGTCGATGAACGGCACACTTATTTCGCAGGCAAAAGCCTTTCCTAAAGTAGTTTTACCGGCTCCCATATAGCCGGTCAAGAAAATACGTATCATATCCGCTACGAATTACAGGTTTCCCGCAAAGGTAGCAATTCCAAGCTGAAAACGCCTCTGTATCAGAGGAAAATTTTGATACGATTGCTTAAATCTTCGAATTCCTTTTCTTCCGGTTCACCGGTGGGTGTGCCGAAGGGCATCTGTGCAATCAGCATCCAGTCGCCGGGCAGGTTCCAGATGCGGCGTACCTCGTCGTTAATCAAAGGATTGTAGTGTTGCAGGGAGGCCCCCAACCCCATGTCTTCCAGCATAGTCCAGATGGCAAACTG
Organism: Bacteroides sp. L10-4; assembly: GCF_013373675.1. Classification (NCBI taxonomy): domain Bacteria; kingdom Pseudomonadati; phylum Bacteroidota; class Bacteroidia; order Bacteroidales; family Bacteroidaceae; genus Bacteroides; species Bacteroides sp. L10-4. The sequence continues at coordinate 1,569 of NZ_JABXJH010000014.1, read as the reverse complement.
ATGCATGGCTGAGGTATGCTGTGACCAAGTAGGGAAATTATCTTTATAGGAAGGAAACGCTTCCTGCAACTTCTTGACGACAGAAGTATCCTCAAAGTAGAGGACAGTACCGTGTCCGCCGGCAAAACAGCCATCAATCTTAACTTCCGTCTTGGCAAAGGCCTCGGCGGAGATACGCGCTTTCAAGGTTTCCTTCACGATGCTCCACAATTTCTTATGTTCGTCGCCCAGCAGCAATACAATTCTCGTAGACTGTGAATTGAAAGCTGAAGGCACATTCTTTACGGCTTCACGAATAACGTGTACTACTTCTTCATCCAGCACCGGCGAATCACTGCCGATAGAGTAATAACTACGGCGATGCGCCATGGCTTCTGCAAATGTTCTCTTCATTTTTGTACTTTCTTTTAAATTTTCATTTATTCATTTTCTATCCGCCATACAAAGAAACAAATGAAAGAGGGAAGTGGTTCGGATTTTCTTTTTTACCTTTGTCCGCAGTTATGAAAAAAAGAAAATACTACGTCGTATGGGCGGGAGTCAGCCCGGGCATCTACACCTCTTGGACGGACTGCCAACTGCAGACCAAAGGCTACCAAGGAGCGAAATACAAATCGTTCGAAACACGTGAAGAAGCAGAAAAAGCCTTTGCCTCTTCGCCGTACGCGTACATCAAGCGGTCGGCTCCCTCTCCTGCCAAGACTACTCCCGGCGCCGACGCTCCCCTTCCCGCCGCCGTCGCAGAAAACAGCCTTGCTGTAGATGCTGCCTGCAGCGGAAATCCCGGTGCCATGGAGTACCGGGGAGTACACGTCGCCAGCCGTCAGGAAATCTTTCACTTCGGGCCGATGTACGGTACCAATAATATCGGAGAATTTCTGGCCATTGTTCACGGATTGGCCTTGCTGAAGCAAAAAGGCTTCGACATGCCCATCTACAGTGACAGCGTGAACGCCATCAACTGGATAAAACAGAAAAAATGCAAGACCAAACTGCCACGCGACGCCAAGACCGAAGAGCTCTTCCGCCTGATAGAACGTGCGGAGAAGTGGTTGCGCGAAAATACCTATACCACCCGCATCCTGAAATGGGAGACGAATCAATGGGGAGAGATACCCGCTGATTTCGGACGGAAATAATTTATCCACTAAGGTTCATTTTACTATAAATGAGTCTAAAATATCATTGATTCTTTTTCGCATCTCCGAATGCACTCTCTATATATCTTCTGATATAAAAATCATCACTTTATGCACAATATCACCACTTTATTGTAGCAAGTAGAAACGAGGTAGGCAATGAAACATCCTGCACCCTAAAATCGGGTTGATATAAAGGAACACCTCTCCACAAAAAGGGGATGTGTCAAAACACCAAAAATATGAAAATCACCCCTGTCACAGATATCTGTAGCAAGGGTGATTTTGTTAAAAGGAGGGTTTTGACACATTTACATTTGCAGTATTAAATATCACAACAAAATATAAGTGTATATTTGAAAAGTAGAGTTGCAGTGAACTAACTTTGACACTAGTCTTAAATGACTATAGGCTGAATCAGACTGCAACT
>NZ_JABXJH010000139.1:0-1308 GCF_013373675.1 Bacteroides sp. L10-4 | reverse complement strand
AGATATGAACTATAATATAAAAACAGAATACGGTTAACGATAATTAGCATACTCATGCAAGTTATCGTGCATGGAAGGCTCGTCGGGGCTGACTGCTCAGCCCCTTGCCGCATGGCGTTCCCTCCGCAGGAGCTATTATGTTTTTTCGGATTTGAATCCATCGACATAGGGTTTCCCTTGCGTGACGACAGCAAAGGCTTGCCTTACAAGCTTGTTGGCGACCGCAATGACCGCCACCTTGCCGGGCTTGCCGTTGGACCTGAGACGGTCAAAACATGCCTTGCACTCGGTATTGCACCTGAGAGACGAGAACGCCGCCACATAAAGCTGGCTTCTCAAGGCTGAATCTCCGTTTCGGTTGATGTGACCTTTGACATTGACTGACGTACCGGATTGTTGGTAAGTAGGTGACAAGCCCAAGTATCGGGTGAGTTGTTTGGCATTATCAAAGTAAGTGAATCCGCCGGTGGCTACGATAAGTGCTGCTGCCAGCGTAATGCCGATGCCTTTGATAGAGGTGAGCAAGTCCATCTGTTTCTTGTATTCACCTTGTGCCAATGAAGCGAGTTCCTCTTCCATCCCTTTGATCTGCTTTTCAAGAAATACAATCGTCTTTTCGATGGTTTTCTTGCATTTGGGGTCAAAGAACGGAAGGACTTCCATCGAGCCTTTGAGGTTGCGTGTGGCTACAAGTTGTTTCTTAAGCTGGCGCAGCACCGTCCGTTTCTGCTTGAGAATGAGAATTGGTTCGCTTCGAAGTTTGTAAGGCGCAGGCTGCATCTTTTCCCCATAAAGGGCTATCAGGCGCGCATCAATCTCATCCGTTTTTATGACGGTGAGCATGACACGGGCGAAGTTCTTTATCTTCAGCGGATTTTCAAGGCTGACGGTAATGCCTGCCTCTGAAAGCAGATAAACAAGCAATGCGCTGTAATTGCCCGTTGCTTCCAGCACGCAATGATGTGTTGCCGGAGAAATGGTCTGGATAAACTCGTGAACTCCCTTTACGGTGTTCTTGAATGTTCTCGTCCTGCTTGTCTTGGCTGACGAATAAGCGACAACGAAAGTCGCCTTGCTGACATCGATTCCAACGTAAGTCATGGTCTGAATGATTTATTAAAACAACATCTGTACATCGTGAGCCATCATTGTGAATGCGGGGTCTAAAAGCCCATTGAACTATCCGGTTTCTGATGTATAAAGTGTGGGGGCTAAACATATCTCACGGTCTTTATGACCATGGAAACATCGGTCTTATTCCACACTCTGATGTTGAAACTTTATGCAAAAATATAACGATTAAATAAT
>NZ_JABXJH010000138.1:0-1323 GCF_013373675.1 Bacteroides sp. L10-4 | reverse complement strand
CACTACTGTCCAATAAAAGTTAGCTAATCGGTCTTTGAAATTATTGAAATACAGTCTTTTAAGCAGTCCTTTAGAATGAAACGGATTTGAATTCGTAGCTTAGCGGTCAAATTGAAGGCCGCTTATGAACCAAGATAAATACGTATTCGCTCAACTTACCGCTTTTCTGAACAGAACCCAGTTCAACAACTTCGTTCGCAAGTATGATGGCAATCGCTACGTGAAGCAATTCACCTGCTGGAATCAGCTGCTTGCTATGATGTTCGGACAACTGAGCAATCGTGAGAGTCTTCGCGACCTAATTGTGGCTTTTGAAGCACACCGAGCTAAGCAGTATCATCTTGGTTTGGGACGCCATCCAATAGCCAAAGCCACTCTCGCTTATGCTAATCAGAATCGTGACTACAGAATCTTTGAAGACTTCGCATTCTATATAATGAAGGAAGCTTGCGAAAAGCGAGGGACCAATATCTTGGAAATCCCAGGAAATAAGTACGCTTTTGATTCAACAACCATTCCGTTGTGTCTAGCCACATTTCCATGGGCGAAGTTCCGAAGAAAGAAAGGAGGAGTGAAAGCTCATGTCTTATATGACATTGAAGCACAAGTTCCTGCCTTCTATACTGTAACCACAGCATCGAAGCACGACTCTACAGAGATGTGTTCAATCCATTATGAACCAAATGCTTATTATATGTTCGATAGGGCTTATGACTTTTTTAAGGAACTATATAGGATACACCTGACAGGTTCCTTTTTCGTTGTCAGAGCTAAAACGAACTTGAAATACACAATGGTTAAATGGAAGCGTAGGATGCCTAAGTATGTACTTACAGATGCTGAAGTGAAACTGACCGGATATCTCTCAGAGAAGAAATATCCCGAGTCATTCCGATTCATTCGTTACTACGATGAAGAGGGTGACCGTGAGTTCACTTTCCTGACAAACGCAACACATATTTCTGCATTGGACGTTGCTAATCTCTATAAGAAAAGATGGTTGATCGAGCTATTCTTCAAATGGCTAAAGCAGCACCTTAAAATAAAAAGATTCTGGGGCACAACGGAAAACGCTGTCCGCATTCAAATCAGTGTAGCTATTATCACATACTGTCTTGTAGCTATTGTCCAACACGATATGCAATTGAAACGCTCAACTTATGAAGTTTTGCAGATTCTAAGCATCTCTCTAACGGACAAAACGAACTTACGTGACCTGTTCGATAAGACTGATTTCAACGATATCAAAGAACTCGATTATCCCCTTTTTGAAGGACTATTTGATTAATTTTTTAACTCGTCCATTTTTATTGGACACTAATG
>NZ_JABXJH010000137.1:0-1334 GCF_013373675.1 Bacteroides sp. L10-4 | reverse complement strand
TAATCGGGAGGATTTGGTTAACTTTGACTGAGTCCTTGGAATTAGTAGTTTTCATGGAGAAAAGTCGCCAAACTTTTCCTTTAAATTACTAAATTTCAGGGACTTTTGCAGATTTAATCACTTGAAAATTAAATGTTTAACAGCATATATTTAATTTTTGTCATCTACTAAAGTTTTGGATACAAATTTCTCCTCAAATTCAGTTTTTTCTTTTCCCATTTTTTATGTTTTTAGGGTTAGTGAATGTATGATAATCAGCAATGAAAAAGGGCTACTCCTTTCAGTACGGATGGCTACGCCCTTGCCTTGTTGAGGCTACACCATCCGACGAGAAAGGTGTAGCCCTTCTGTCCGGTTGCTGACGGCGGCAAAATTACTGCCTTTCCAGGTACTGAACTATCAGTGATTTATCCTTACATCATATCCGTATGGGTCAATCAGTGTGGTGTCTTCCCGTTTTATGATGGCCCATACCTTCTCCAATTCGGTGATTATCGTACTGTAAGTCAAAGGTTTTTGCTCTCCTCTGGCTCTCTTTGTGAAGTTTTCGGATGCTACGAGCAGTTTGGCTATATCCGTTCATCCACTATGGAGCAGTGTTCTTTGACTTTTGTTTCTCTTATTTTCTGTGTATCAGATTGATACGACATGCTTCTCTGCTCGTTACTGTTGAGATGCTTCTTTTTTTGAGTTCTTTCATTTGTGTAATTCTTCGTTCGTTTAACTGTTTTTTAATCTGGTTAAAAAATGCGAAAGTATAAAAAGTAGGAGAGAAATAGGGGGACTTGGAGAAAAATGTGTGGGAATTAATTTTAAGTGGTTGATATATAGGATGATATGCTGTTTAAAAAACGTACGTTTAATGAACGCAAAGATAGATACGTTTTTTGTAATGACAAAATGTTTGATAGAAAAATGTTCCTAATAATAAGTACTGATAAGTATATTGCATTGGATTTCAGTAGCATATACAATATATGTAATCAGTTAAAATCTTCTTATTTTTAGCTCTTTGAGTATGTCTTGTATAAGTTCAAAACAGGTGTTTTTTAAACGTACGATTAAAAAACGCTTTTTGTTTCTAATACGTTCGTTTATAGTCTCTTGCCAAAAGGTAATGAACAACCGCAGAGAATCTGTTGACAAGAGGGGCATAGTGCTTGTCAAACTTCCCATAAAATGCCCGCAAGTGATTGAACTACAGTTCTGTAATGGTAGTTCAAAGCCCCCAAGGAATACCTTTTTCTAAGTAAAATCAGCAAGAATAGAAATGGATAAAGAGACCGAAGTTTGGTTTGCCATGCGTGCCACATACCGCAGGGAGCTTGAAGCTA
>NZ_JABXJH010000136.1:0-1584 GCF_013373675.1 Bacteroides sp. L10-4 | reverse complement strand
GTAACTATTCAGCGAATCGAATACAATCAGGTTGGTCAGCAACAATTTTAGAATAATCCTCTGATTATCATCAAAATAACAGTGATTCTATTTGTGAATGTCAGATAAAATCGCTATCTTTGTATCTGTGAAACAGCAGGTTAACGACATAAATTCGACCTTGGCCGGACTATTGTCCGAGCTTAAGGAGTTACGGGGAACGATTGATTCCTTGTATGCCGAAAATCGGTCGCTTAACCGAAATATTGATAAACTACTTAAGGAAAACCGTGAGTTACGCAAGCGTCTGGAGAAGTATGAACAGCCGCCGAAGGACTCCGGCAACAGCAGTACTCCGCCATCGAAAGAACCGATAAAGGCTGAGGTGGACCGCCGGACAAAATCATTGCGGAAGAAGTCAGAAAGACCTGTCGGCGGTCAATCCGGACATGAGGGAACTACACGCAAAATGGTGGAAACACCTGACGAAATTCAGGAAGTGTCATCCCACTATTGCATGGAGTGTGGCAGGGATTTGTCTGAAGTTGAAGGGGTGCTCGAATATGTCACCCAGCAGGTGGATCTGCCTCAGATACGGCCAATCTATCGTGAACGCAGATTTTATAAAAAAGTCTGTAGCTGCGGATGTTGCAATCGTGATTATGCACCGCGTCGCAGGGGCGGTAATGCTATTGTCTTCGGCAAAAACATACGTGCCATTGCAACCTATCTGAGCGTGGTGCAGTGTATGCCTTATGAACGGTTGCAGTCGTTGTTTGAGACGATGTTCAATGTCAGAATCAGTCAGGGGACACTGGCCAATATCGTCCGTGAGATGCTTGAAAAATCCCGCCCTGCCATTGCCTTGATAGAACGAATGATAAAGGAATCCTCAGTAGTGGGCTTCGACGAATCGGGATGTTACACCAATGGGAAGCTCAACTGGTCATGGATTGCGCAGACAACGTATCTGACTCTCGTGTTCCGGGGCGCTGGCCGTGGCGCCAAAGTCCTTGAAGAACGCTTCGGTGACTCTCTGAAGAATATGGTCGCAGTGACAGACCGCCACAGCGCGTACTTCGCCATTGACTTCCTCAACAATCAGATATGTCTGGCTCATCTGCTGAGAAATCTCGAATATCTCAATGATATAGACAAGGAACAGACCTGGGCAAAAGATGTGCAGACGCTGTTGCGGGAAGCCATCCATCTGAGGAATCAAAAAACTTATGAGGTAATCCCTAAAGATAGTTGGCTGACGAGGCTTGATGAGTTGCTCAAAAAGAACCTTGACAATATGCGCAATGAGTTCAATGAGATGAAAAGGGGGATAATCAGATGTCGAGATTACATATTCAACTTCCTTGAGAATCCGGCAATACCATCCGACAACAACGGCTCCGAACGCGGAATCCGGAAACTCAAAGTCAAGCAGAAAATATCCGGATGCTTCCGATCTGATACCGGTGCCGATGCCTTCCACGCTTTACATTCTATCGCTGACACGGCCTGGAAAAACGGACAATCCCCTCTTAAAGCTATATTGGCGCTCGTCTAAACTGACGGGCTAATTCTTCGTATCCTTTGTTCTCGCTGAATAGTTAC
>NZ_JABXJH010000135.1:0-1591 GCF_013373675.1 Bacteroides sp. L10-4 | reverse complement strand
ATTTAAGTTTCGCAAGTTCAGCTTGCTAGTTTTAATTTGTAAATATCGCATATATGGTTCATCTCTTCCGACCTGTTAATCATCACATCATAGATATCCTCATCGGCCAAACCGAAGAGGTTTGCTATTGCTATAATCAGTTCTTGGAGAGTTCCCCATATCCTTTCTATAATGGAAAGTTCCAAAGAGTCCTTGGAGACTTTTTCAAAGAGTTTTCCCATCGTTTCATAGGCTGCAAATCTTTTCACAAGGGAAAGAATGTTGTATTGCAATGCAGTCAGGGAGGTTGCCGCAATCTGGGAGGCAAAATTGTTTGCCTGGCATTTTCCGAGTCCCAGCAATCCCTTTGCCTCCTTGAAGATGACTTCCAAGGCCCATCTTTGAGCATAGATTTTATATGCGCAGAGGAAGTCAAGAGTGGTGTCAGTGGTTATCAAACCATTCCAAGCGGCATTCTTACTTCGCTTGACGAAAAACAAACGAACCTTAGTGTCTGCAAAGACCACATCAGCTACCATATAATAGCAACGCAGCTTTCTATTGTATTTACGCCGTTTCCGTTTGGAGAGCAACTTTATCAGAGCCGGTGCCGTAAAGTCTTTGCGCTCAAAATGATATTTCGTCCTTCCGCTCTCACCGATTTTAATCATGCCCAAGTAGTCACATTTCATGTGGCGGGAACGAACAAAGCGAATAATATCCTTGCATGCAAACCAGCTGTCAGCCAGAACATACCTGAATTTCACTCCTTTACCTATGGCTCGTTTTATCATGTCAATCATAAGACTGATTTTGCTTGCCGTATATTCGTTGATTCGTTCCTGCAAGGCATCCTGTTCGTCACGGGGCTTGGTGAAACGGTCTTTGAGTTCCTTGGCGGACATACCAAAATTTCCTTTTCTCCCTTTTTCACCAAGAAGTGCAAAATCGAGAATCATTTGGGATGTTCCGTCTGTTATGACCAAAAACAATGCCTTGAATCCCAGAATGCTTCTGTGCTGAACATGGGAATGCACCCTGCCGATATATTCGAAGCGGCGTCCGGTTTTGGGATAGTCCGTATCATCAACTATCAGACAGGTGGTGTTTTCCTTATGCTCGGAGCGGACTTTGATTTTCGACCAAAGCTGCATGTTAAGATGATAGACAAGTTTACGCCAATCAATCTTCGGGTTGCTCATAAAACGGTAGAACACATCTTTTTTGCAGTTCAACAAGCCGCTTAATGAAGAATCATGAAAATGATAAGGATTACGAATCATGAAACAAGGATATAACAACAGAGCCTGGAATACCTGCAGTAAAGAATATATGTTGTTGCATTTACTCTTCATCCCGAACAGGGAAGACTCTGTCATTTTTAACCATTTAATCACGTCCATAATGGAATACATTGCATTGTGCGCATCATCTTTTTTAAAGAATGCGCTGATTTCTGAAAGAAAGTCTGTAACTTTGTGTACTGGCATAGAGTTGAGTATTATTTTGTTTGACCACTTTAAAGATACTCATTTTCTGCGATATACAGAAAACTCTATGCCTTCTTTTATACCCTCTTATAAACTTTCATGCTGACTTGCGAAACTTAAAT
>NZ_JABXJH010000134.1:0-1626 GCF_013373675.1 Bacteroides sp. L10-4 | reverse complement strand
GCCATCATAACATACTGTCTGGTTGCCATTGTCGCTTACAAATTGAAAGTCAACCGTCCAATCTACGAAATTCTACAAATTTAGAGCTTTTCTCTACTGGATAAAACACCTGTAAGAGAGATACTTACCAATTGTGATTACAAAAATATCAAAGAACTAAATTATAAACAACTGAAAATCAGCCGGGACTAAGTGCCAAGCAGTGACTCCGGAAATATAGTGGTAATCGTTTAAATCTTATAATTCTGCACTATAAATTTAACACTTTTATCGCTATACCACTAATTATCAGCGAAATATACTTATTATTATTTCGAACTCACGTTATTATATGCCCTTACGGGCGCACCTGCAACTCCTCTTGGGTATCTGTTGCCAATGGTACTCCCGGCACACAGCACAAAAAACAAGAACCTCCAATACGTGGAAAAATTACTTCTAGCTGCTTTTCAATTACTAATCTGTTCAAAAATCCTTCATGTCGTTATCTCTACTCATTTGTTTATCGTGTTATGTATTTATGTCGACAAGGTATCATATTGACTGTTTACAACGGCCATGTAATCCGCATAGCATGTTTATTACAAATGTACGAATAATCTCTCATTCCCCCGCCCCTTCCTCATCCTTACCGGAATATTATCCATGAGAATAAACATATTTTCCATCATTCAATTGCTGAGAAATAGCTTATTTTGCAAAAAAACACAGTATCCGGAAGTGAATTAAAACAATACGCAAGCATATTAATCTTAATACACATGAAGAAAAGAAATATTCTAATGAGCTTATTGCTCAGTAGTGCTCAATGGATGATAGCTCAGGAAAGCCTGAGCCTGGCAGGAACCTGGCGCTTCCAAACCGACCCGATGGGATTCGGGAAAACACCCGGTTCGGAGCTTTATCTATCCAAACTGACTGAGTCGATCCAGCTGCCAGGCAGTATGGACGAAGGTGGCAAAGGTATGCCCACTACCGCCCGTTATGTAGAACGGCTGACCCGCAAGTTTGAATACTGCAGACCGGCTTGGTATCAACGTGAAGTTACCATTCCCCAGTCGTGGAGCAACAAGGATATTCTCCTCCACTTGGAAAGATGTCAGCTGCCGATTGATTTCCCTTGACCTTGCGCTCTTCCCCGTGGCACGACCGGAAAGCCATGCCGATTCCGGAGCCGTCATCTTCACGCTGAAGGCCGCCTCGGAATACTTGCCTACATTCAACCTGCCCATAATCGGGCACTCTCCCTGTTCATCCGCTTCGCTCTTTTTCAGGTAGAACGAAACCCTTACATCTTCTTGATTCATAGCTCTATACTTTTAATTGCAAAATTAACCGGTATAGAGTTACCTGTCGGCATGAAAAATATGGCAGAACATAGAAACAGACCCCTGAAACAGAGAACAACCCGTTGGTTGAATTAAAATTCTAAATATTTACAAATGAAAAAGTTGCACAATTTGCGGATTATTATTAAATTAGTGGTAACCACACCGTTAACTACTATTGCACTGCTTATGCGCAACTTCATAGCAAATTTCGTCAGAATCCTCGGAATCTGCAAGGATTTTGCCGGAAATCGAGTTAATGAACATGGAAACGTACCCAGGTGCGGTGTTGTTCCCA
>NZ_JABXJH010000133.1:0-1646 GCF_013373675.1 Bacteroides sp. L10-4 | reverse complement strand
TAGGGTGTTCAGTTCTATGTTCCAAAATTAACTCGCATTATTGAGTGTTCTGGAACGCAGAGCCACCCGATTCGGAGATAGATTCTCCTTGGCCCAGAGATCTATGTCCTTAAGTTTAACATTGGCCAAGCGTACTTTGAAATTTTGTTTTTTAGCGTCAGAATAGACAGCGATTTTGGGATATAGCGGCAGCATTAGAATCATCGGTGTGAACCCGTGAAGTTTATTGGAAGATACCTTTGATTTCAATATACCGAATTCAGATTCAATTATGTCCGAGGAAATGTTTCGTATCTGCCTGCTGTCATTAAGCACAGCAGCCTGTCGTTTGAAATAATCCAGCATTCTGAGACCGACACAAGCCCGCCTGTTGGTGGCGTTGCCGATTAGATTCCGGATGATATGATGCTGACAAAGGGCGTTGGTTCTGAGTCCAAACCCTTCACGCTTGCAAAGAGTTTCAAGATAGGTTACGGACTCGACGCAGACACCAAGTTCGTCAATGAGGTCTCTATACTGAAGGAGAAAAGAATAAGCTTCCTTCATGTCGTCATCCAGGGAATCAAGACAACCAAGCATTTTCTGACCCCACGTGACCCATTCACGAAGATTCATGAACCGAGCCATGGCACGCATATTGGGAGGCAGAAGCCATGCCATGTCGGTGAGATGATATTGCAGCCTGATTTTGCCGAGTTTTTCGGTTAGTGACACAAAATCAGCATCCTTCCCATAGACATGCTTCATGCAGTTACCCAATGTGTGGCTTATGTCAAGATGATGGGCAATGCCTGCATCCTTAAAGCCGCCTACAAGATTATGCGCACCGTCGGATATACCATATTCCGGAGAACTTCCGGTTTTCTCAGAGGCTTTGTCAATGACCTCTTTGACATCATTCCGTTTGAAGCAGTTCCCGATGTGCATACCCAATATGGTGACATCATCATGACTCAGTGGTTTGCCTGTATGTTCAGCAGGAACACCCAGAACTACAAGAAGTTTCTCCTTGTTAATCATGATGCTTTCATCGATTATGTGAGCATACTTACCGCCTTGTGGAACATCATCCTCATAGACGGAAAGTCCGAGCTTGCGAACCCAGTTGGCTACAGAATTGTAGCACGGGAGCTTCCCCAATGGCTCTCCGGTAACCTCCTCAAATATCCCGATTATGGATATGACGGTTCGCAGTCCGCATCCTGTCCGTACATAGATCAGCACGCAAAGCATTATTAGCTGAATAGAGAATCTATGTCCGGGAACAGGCTCGAAAGCAACTTGCGTTGTTCTTCGGTCACGGTTATCATCGGCACGTCTTTTTTTTTGAGTTCTTTCTTCAAATCTGAGATTTTGGCTTTGTCAGCCTCCTTTTGAGATTTGAGTTTGCTTTTAAGCTTGGAGTTCTCTTTACGAAGACGTTTCAACTCCTGTTCCGGGGTCTCCTCGGGGATATTTGAACCTGATTTTTTCATTGCTTTTTAGTTGATTATTAGACTATAAAAAATACTAAAAATCAATGAATTATACAAATTTTCAATGTACTCCTTTGCGCTAAAATTCAATATTTTAAGCACGTATTTTTATTAAATTTTTAGGTGTTTTGAATGACGTTGTTCGGAACATCAAACTGAACACCCTAGTTA
>NZ_JABXJH010000132.1:0-1788 GCF_013373675.1 Bacteroides sp. L10-4 | reverse complement strand
AACTGAGCAAATACAAACTTGTCTTGAAACATATGCGGTCATAGTAAAACTACCGCAAAGATAAAATTTCAAGTCCGTTCGCTCGAAAAATCCATGTAACTAACTATATTTCAATAATTTCAAAGAACTTTTTCAGATTTTAATGGGACAGTAGTGACGTGTTATTACAACCGACTCCAAATTACTCGCGCGATATACCAAAATGGTATTTGAAAAACTGCTCGGAAAACCGTATGGTAAGGAATTGGATTTGCTGGGTCTTGAAAAAGACTCTAACCCTAAAGAATCAACTTGTAAGGGTGGCATTATCGGTACGGAAGATGAAGACAACAGAGATAAGACTATTGTTTTCAATAGTGATTGTACAGGATTAGTGACACCAAAAGATACCTATGCCAACATTAAAGATGATTACAAGAGGCGTACAGTTACCGCAGTTGAGGATTTCTTCAAGTTCGTACTTGTTGATATGAATTCTGCATTCAATTTTGATAAAAATTTCGGAGTTAAACCATCATCTATTCGTATCGCACAAGAAATGGCAAAGAAAGATCTTCTCACGTTCCTTGAAAAAGGAATAAGTCAGCGTTGTGAAGAAACTGAGGCGGAAGATATGATAGAGGAAACATTCTTCTATTATCCCATAAAAGGGGTGTTAAATGCAATTTCAGCAGAAATATATAACGAATTACAACAATCATAAGAGCACATGAAACAAATTATAATCTCATTACTCACATTAGCCTTGGCGGACATCTGCTTGTGTAGTTGTGGCAATGATGTGGCTGCCAACACTTCTCTGGAAGAGAAGCATAAAAAGAGTTCCATAACGCAATCTGATGAGAAGCATAAAAAAGCGATAACTGATTCTATCAACAATCTACGAGAAAAAATAATGGATTTAACCGAAAAATATGAAAAGGTTTATCAGGAATTAAGCGAAGTAAAAATGGACAATAAGAAAATCAATGATGAAAAAGCAACGAATAAATGGTATATTCTTATTGGTGGAGGTATTGGATTGCTTGGTTTGATAGTATCAATTTTTGCATTTGGAAAAACAGGGAAATGTAATAATAGATTAAGTCGTCATCGTGAAGAAATCGAATCACTGAGACAGCTATTAAATGAGCGTCGATTTGAACCAAATGTTACTGGTACTAAACGTACAAATTATTCAGCCTCGTCATCGATACCCAATAATGAAATCTCTGATTTGTCTCGAAAAATACAACATTTAGAGAATGAACTTTCAAAAATACAAAAGACTACTCTTGTTCATGGAACACCGACTCCATCTACAATTACCCCACCGATAAAACCAACTAGAATAGGTTACTTTGGAACAGCTATAAGTGGTGAAAACGGCACAGGGTATTTTAAAAAAGTACTTGAATCAAAAGATAGTGATGCAAGATTTTCAGCACAAATTATTGATGGTTCAGCTAATTTTGAGCCTATAGCATCTCTTTCCTCTATCAAATCCAGCGACTATATGGACTTGGCTGTAGAATTTGAAGGGGTATCTAAAAATGAGGCAACTGATATGTCCGTTCATTACAAAGGACTGGCTCAACAAATAGGAGATAAATGGATTATTGTAAAAAAAGCAGTTATAACTTTAAAAAAATAATCAACTATTATGCATTCAATAGTACCTATAAGTAGTTATTCATAATTATTTCACCTATGTCGAAATTACATTATCTTTGCTTCGAACAAAACTGCGTGATAAATGAAAATCAAGAAATTGACGCTGAGCGATTCCGAACGTCGGGAACTTACCAC
>NZ_JABXJH010000131.1:0-1841 GCF_013373675.1 Bacteroides sp. L10-4 | reverse complement strand
TGGGAACAACACCGCACCTGGGTACGTTTCCATGTTCATTAACTCGATTTCCGGCAAAATCCTTGCAGATTCCGAGGATTCTGACGAAATTTGCTATGAAGTTGCGCATAAGCAGTGCAATAGTAGTTAACGGTGTGGTTACCACTAATTTAATAATAATCCGCAAATTGTGCAACTTTTTCATTTGTAAATATTTAGAATTTTAATTCAACCAACGGGTATCTATTATAAAAGTAAACGCATTGCTCATCCAAAGTTAATCACTATCTTTGCCAAAACCTCCTTTCCGGGTGGGTTACGGAACGGACGGCACGAATGGGCAAACAAAGCGCTAGCCGTCCTTTTCTATCCATTACCTTTTATTTTTCCGCTATCCAATAAACTTTTATAGCTAACTCCAGGCTCCAAAAAATACCATGTTTTCCGAGAAATACATCTGATATCTATTATTATAGGATATACATTCATTTCTTCTTTTTCAGATACATACAATCGCTCATTATCTATCAATACATTTTTCTGCTCAATCAATTTTCCCAAATGCAAGCGCATCTCTTTCATTGATGAAATTTTAGTGAAAATAAAAAGTATATTTTCTTCCGTATTCTCACGAAAAAAGTTTTCTGCTTCAGAAATACAGCCTCCACACCCCAATTCCGGAATGACAACCACATGAGAATAATTAGTAAGATTAACATCATTCTCTTCCAACCTTCTCACAACCATATCAGCATAATCTTCTTTTATTTGAGAACAGCTACAAACAAGAACTATGCAATCAAATAGTAAATACATCAGTCGACTTATTTTTTTCATATACAAACGTCTTAAAACATAAAATATCATCATCATCAGATTTAACTTGAATATGGAAACCATCAGGACTTACAAAACATTGATTTACCCAATATAAATCGTCTTCTATCCGACTTTTACCGATTACTTCAAACCGATTATTCAAAACTATTATTTCCATCGGCTTTCGTAAAGCCTCATCTTGCACATCTATCTCCGGATCAGGCAAAAAAGCCAATCTATAATAAACATCTCTATATCGGTCATAATGGATTGCACCATAACTCAGATTTTGAATGTAATGCCTCCGTTGCTTTTCGTATGTAAAAAGTTCCATTCTTATGTCTTTTTCTGCAGGACTGATTTTGTGTTCTCCACCCACACCTGCATAAAACTCTCTATAATCTTCCGTTTTTATGGAATGCACTCTAACTTGAGAATCGGCTGCAAAACTTAGAACAATCTCATTTTGTGGCGAAATTGTGAAAAACGGATTCCGATACGAAAATCCTCCCCCCCAATTTCCTTTATGATAAATGGCAGGATAACTATCAGAATGTCGAATAGTCTGATTTTTACAATCAAAGTAAGTCATTACCGGACGATTCACAGCATTTTCGCCCTCAAATTCATTTGGGAAAAAACCTGAAATCAATAATTCATCACCAAGCTTTGTTAAAGGAGAATTTGTCTGGGGAAATAATAATGGAGCAATAAAAAGAGAATCCGGAGTGAGATTTAGAGACATCTTCAATTTATGCCTTTCCTTAACCATCCCCCTACTATTAGTCAAAAAAAGTGTTCCCATCAACACATTATAAAGATAAATAGAATCACTATTCAAATAATAAAAAGACAAGACTGTTCCTACCCCATTATTTCCTTCCTTATCAAAATGAATTCGGTTTATATACTTTTTTTAAGTACATGACAAAAATTTGAAAACATCGAATTTTGGGGTATAAGTCGGACGCATAAGTATGGTCGAAATCTCTTCCAATCCATATTTGACAAGCGACTTTGCCTTTCTTCCATGTTTCAGAATC
>NZ_JABXJH010000130.1:0-1893 GCF_013373675.1 Bacteroides sp. L10-4 | reverse complement strand
TGACAAAACGCACTTGAAAGACCTCTTCGACAAAACTAAATTTCAATATGACAAAGACCGTTTCGGACCAAATGGGCCAAATTTATTTAATGTTTAACTAGTCCCTATTTTTTATGGGACACTAATGATAACACGTATTACCTTGCTGCCATTGCCACTAAAAGAGATATGACGAGGAACTTCAAGGTTAAGTGACTTAACAATTTGCGCTATGTGATATACTATTGCCGTATAGAAAATAATAAATACAATCTTAAAATCTTCATCTTCTTGGAGTATATAATTAAAATCAATAGCTTTGACATTAACTCCGGCTCTTTGGGGAATAGTGTTGTCTTTAAGACCGAATAGGAATGATGCCATATTAGCAGGTTTGGTGTTATTCGGGCTATTGAACACGCGAATAAGATCCATTAAATTCTTCTCTTCAAGAAGTTTCAGAATTTCATTCTTATGCCAGTCAACTATACCGTTATCTTCATCAAGTTCTGAAAATGAATTTTCAAACAGAGTATTTGATGCAAACCGAAATGATGTCACATGACTTATATTCTTATCTTTCGCAAACGCAATATCAGTAGTGCCTCCACCAATGTCAACATTGATTAAATCCGTAGCCGTTGAATATCTCTTGAAGAAATATTGAATTGGTGCGGAAGATTCCGTCATATATCCAGTAACACCATTTCCAAAATATTTTTGGTAAGCATCATCCCATATAGATTTCAATCTACGCAATCGCTTAGGTGCCATACTTATAGGATAAAACCATGTGATTTTAGTATGCTGCAAATCGCCATTATTAAGAAGGACTTTATTCCTAATGATAAGCATAAGGCATCTGACATACGACTCCATCACACAAAGATCATCACCATTACCCCATTTGATGTTACATCTGAAATTGTTGTAAGACAACTCACTGCGCTTATCATAAGTAAATGGAAGATTCACAAGCGTAAATGGTTCGACTACATTTGTCCAATCTATTGTCTTTGCGCAGGAAAGCACAGTCCGAGTTGGAAAATGAAAATCGGACAAGCCGATTTCTGAAGGAATAAAATCTTTCTCTATAAGTTCGGTTTCTTCAATCAAATCTTCAATTGAACCATATTCATTCTTTATAGGGATGAACATCTCACATAACTGTCTATCCTTAGCCGTGAAAGTAAAAACCTCTGGTTTTTCATTTCCTTTGCGGAACTCTATGTGGGTATTAGATGTACCTAAATCTATAGCGAACTCAAACCGTTCAACATTCCTTTGCTGTTTGAAAATCGGCAGCAAAATACCACAATATCCATGTGTGTTACGAACTTGAACGAAATCAAAATTCCTTTTTTCCAACAAATAATTATCAGCCTTAACCATAATCTGTTGGTCTTCATTACGACAAGTGCAGCTTTTTGGTAGGATTTTTTCACCATCACTAAAAAAACGGAATTCGTTTCTTCCTGTTGCAGACTGAACACATGATACAGTATAAATAGCGTCCTGTTCATTGTTGAATCTAACTTGCGGCATAATGAATCCTGTGAACTTAAATTCAGTCATTCCACCCTCATTATTCTGTACATCTGCACATCTATTATTATAGTAAAGCCGTATGTATTCAACGTATCTGATATTTCCAGCTCCTTTAGAGCCTGTTTAAAAATGACTGAAATCTTTTTCTAAAGAGGTTTCCGTAT
The DNA here is from genome assembly GCF_013373675.1 of Bacteroides sp. L10-4. Classification (NCBI taxonomy): domain Bacteria; kingdom Pseudomonadati; phylum Bacteroidota; class Bacteroidia; order Bacteroidales; family Bacteroidaceae; genus Bacteroides; species Bacteroides sp. L10-4. Next base: position 202 of record NZ_JABXJH010000130.1, on the reverse strand, counting down.
CCGCCAGATTATTTCTTTCTTTGAAGCGACCAAACTTAAAAAAAGATGTATCAGACAGATTTAACGGAAACCGAGTGGCAATATATAACAAAAGTATTGAACCTGCAAGAAAGAAAGCGAAAATATGATTTGCGATTGATTTGGAACGCTATATTTTACCTGGTAAAGACAGGTTGTCAATGGCGGATGCTTCCTCTTGACT
>NZ_JABXJH010000013.1:0-83483 GCF_013373675.1 Bacteroides sp. L10-4 | reverse complement strand
GATTCTGAAACATGGAAGAAAGGCAAAGTCGCTTGTCAAATATGGATTGGAAGAGATTTCGACCATACTTATGCGTCCGACTTATACCCCAAAATTCGATGTTTTCAAATTTTTGTCATGTACTTAAGAAATTACCATATAGTTCATTCTGATTGTATCTTCTTATGAATAGGGGTAAGGCGGTAGTGCCGCAGACGTATCTTTCTCCTGTGGCTGGGTCTATATCTACGTCTGGAACATATTTAACGGCTATGGCTTCCATGTATTCCAAACGAGTATCAATGCTTATGTAATCTTCCTTTAGCTTCTCCATAATTATTAGTTTAAGGCAAAATTAAAAAATAATCCCCACCTGCATTGCTACAAGTGAGGAATTTGTGGATAGGATATGCTTTAGTAATCAGAAGTTCCTGTAAACGTATCCATGAGTTTATCCATCTGCTCACCTATGCACTTGTCTATTAGCTTTGCATAGTGGGCAGTCATTCGTGTATTGGTATGTCCCAACATCTTAGAAACGACTTCCAGAGATATGTTATTGGCTAAAGTAACGGTACTTGCAAATGTATGCCTACTTGTGTGGAAAGCGATAGGCTACGCAAGGAAAAGCAAACAGAAGAAGATTAAACGTAAACCGTTTGAAATGAGCATGGTTTCAGTATTTTGCCAAATTGAGAAAATGCAAATGACAACGTAATATTGAGGTTGTTCAGTTACCAGACCGTTAGCCGGGCAGTTACCGGAACGAGAACAGGTAACGGAAAACAATGAAAAGAAATCCTCACCGTTTTCTTTGCACTCGTACTCAGCATTTTGCTTATTAAGGAACGCTTATATGGCAAGTAACTTTGCACCTAAAAATATAAGCGTATGAAAGTAGAAAAATTCAAGGTGCTGCTCTACCTCAAAAAGAGCGGACTGGGCAAGTCGGGCAAAGCCCCGATAATGGGAAGAATTACAGTGAACCGCACGATGGCGCAGTTCGGATGCAAGTTGTCCTGCACTCCCGAATTGTGGAATCCCCGTGAAAGCCGTCTGAACGGAAAAAGCCGCGAGGCAGTGGAGACTAATGCCAAGATTGACAAGTTGCTACTGGCGGTAAACATTGCATTCGACAATCTTGTGGAACGCAAAATTGATTTCGATGCCACCGATGTGAAAGATCTTTTTCAAGGCAGCATGGAAACGCAGATGACCCTTATGAAAATGACCGATGTTGTCTGTGATGACATCAAGGCACGTATCGGTATTGATCGTGCCAAAAGTACTTATCCCGGCTATCACTATATGCGGCTGGCACTCGGAGAGTTCATCAAGCATCAGTACAAGGTCAAGGATTTGGCTTTCGGGCAACTGACGGAACAGTTCATCCACGACTATCAGACATTTGTCACGGAAGATAAAGGACAGGCAATTGATACTGCCAGACATTATCTTGCCATACTTAAAAAGATTTGCCGTCTTGCTTATAAAGAGGGACATGCCGATAAAATCCACTTCCAACATTTCACCCTGCCGAAGAAAAAGGAAACGACTCCACGGGCATTGAGCCGTGAATCGTTCGAGAAAATCCGTGACGTGGAAATACCTGCATACCGCAAATCCCATATGCTGGCAAGGGATATGTTTCTCTTCGGATGTTACACAGGTGTATCTTATGGGGATGTCGTTTCGATTACCCATGCTAATTTGCAGACAGACGGGGACGGGGCATTATGGTTGAAATACCGCAGAAAGAAAAACGAACTCCGTGCCAGTGTAAAACTATTGCCCGAAGCAATTGCGCTTATCAATAAGTATAGCAGTGAGGACAGAGAAACCTTGTTTCCTTTACTTCGCTGGCCCAATCTTAGAAGGCACATGAAAGCGTTGGCGGCACTGGCAGGCATCAAGGATGACCTGTGCTACCATCAGGCGCGCCATAGTTTCGCCTCGCTGATTACGCTTGAAGCTGGTGTGCCGATTGAGACCATCAGTAGGATGTTGGGGCATTCCGATATTTCCACCACTCAGGTGTACGCCCGTGTCAGTCCGAAAAAACTCTTTGAGGACATGGACAGGTTCATCAAAGCTACCGAGGATTTCAAACTTACCCTTTAATACAGCAAACGATATGCGAAGTACATTTTCACTGTTACCCTATATCAACCGCAGCAAGGTAAAGGCTGACGGTACGACCGCCGTTCTCTGCCGCATAACCATTGACGGGAAACAGACGGTCATAAGCACAAGTATCTATTGCCGTCCCGAAGATTGGAATGGCAAGAAGAACGAGATAAAGTCCACAAGGGAAAACAACCGCTTGCAGGAATATCTCCGGATCATTTCAGAAGCATACGAGGAAATACTGAAATCGCAAGGTGTAGTCAGTGCAGAGATGTTGAAGAGCCACATCACCCAAAACAACATTCATCCGACTACCCTCCTGCAAATGGGAGAATGGGAACGGGAGCGGTTAAAGAAACACTCCGAGAAAATAGATTCAACCTCCTCCTATCGAAGTTCAATGTATTACCAGAAGTACCTGACAGACTATATTGTGTCATCGGGTAAAAAGGACATCGATTTTGAAGAAGTTACAGAGGACTTCGGCAAATCTTATAAGGCATATCTGAAAAGATGCAAGAACTTCGGGGCATCTCAGACCAACCATTGTCTGCGATGGTTGAACCGCCTGTTGTATCTGGCAGTCGATAAGGAGATAATCCGAGTGAATCCCTGTGAGGAGTTGGAATATGAAACCAAACCGGAGGCAAAGCACAGATACATCAGCCGCGATGAGTTCAAGAAGATACTTTCCACCCCGATGTATGACAACAGGCTGGAGTTGGCGAGACGGGCTTTCATATTCTCCTGTCTGACGGGATTGGCGTATGTGGATATGCAGTTGTTGCATCCCCACCACATCGGGATGAATGCGGAGGGCAGACGGTATATCCGTATCAACCGCAAGAAGACAAAGGTGGAAGCGTTCATACCCCTGCATCCCATAGCGGAACAGATATTGTCGCTGTACAACACGGCCGATGACGAACAGCCCGTATTTCCGCTTCCTAACCGTGATGCCTTGTGGTTTGAAATTCATGAGTTAGGGGTAATCATTGGCAAAGCGGATAACTTGTTCTATCACCAAAGCCGACATAGTTTCGGAACTTTCCTTATTTCAGCGGATATACCGATAGAGAGTATCGCTAAGATGATGGGGCACTCCAATATTCGGACGACACAGGGATATGCACGTATAACCGATGACAAAATCTCAAAGGATATGGACAAACTGATAGAACGCCGGAAGAAACAATCTACCGGCGAAAAGACAAACAAAAGTAACTAAACAATGTCAATACAATATATTATGGATAGAGGTATAATCAAAATCAGTGAAGTGGGTATGGTCACTATTCCGACCGCACCCGTATGGACGACACAATTCGAAATCGCCGACTTGTTTGGAGTATTCTCTTGTGACATCCGTAAAGCGATTCATGCTATATATAGGAATAAGGAGTTAAACGAATGTGATACGATGAAATATATCAAGCAACCGGATGACATCAGTTATGACGTTTATAACCTTGAAATGGTTATAGCCATTGCATTCAGGATATGCAGTAAAGAAAGTATCTTGTTCAGACGGTTTGTGATAAATGAAATCTACGCCACCAAGAAAGAGACCTCAATAACATTGTTTGTATCCTGTGACAGAGGAAGCAACCTATGGTATAGTTGAGGTTCATCCTCATCAGTCACTTGTTCCCGATGCTCGGATGCAAAGGTAGCACATGGCTCTGATGGCAGTGGCAAGGTCAGGCGGCAAAGCCGTTTCGGGCAGAATCTTCCTCCTGCGGAGCGTATTCAGCCCGAAAACCTTGCCTCTGCCGGCCATACGCTCGAAAGGCATCCGGCAACGGAAACAAGCGACTGACGGGAAATCAGAAGATATAAATGAACGGCTAACAGACGAAGCGGAATTTTGATGCTTCATCCGTAAGCCGTTCATTTTTCTTCTTTTAGCCACAAGTCCATTACTGCCGCAAATTATAGGGCAGACGGCAAACTGCGCTCCTTCAAGAAAATCAGATCGCCTTCTGTCGGTAGGCGGAGCGGTAGCCGTCAGTTAGCATCTTCTCTATGTCGGATTCACGATAGAGGATTTTGCCACCTAATTGGATATAGGCTATCCGTCCTTCGTTGCGGTAGTCTTGAAGTGTTCTTCGGCTTACCTTCAGTCGTGCTGAAACCTCCTTGTCGGTAAAGAAACGTTCTCCGCCCAATGTCGGTCGGTAGTTGGCGGTCAGGCGCTCGTAGTTGTCCAGCAGACGGTCAAGGCTGCCCATGAAGTGGATTATCCACTCGTTGTCTTTGTTAATCAATTCGTTCATGTTACTTTGGATTTAGTGGGTATTGTCATTATACTTTATTTATTGCACTGAGATTATATCGTCCGTCCTTTGAATCTCGCTTCTTTTCGTCTATCCTCCACAACGGAAACGATACGCTGCACATCTTCGGGACGGTAATACGTCTTATGGTTTATTTGTGAGTAGGCAAGCGTACCGTTGTCCCGCAGAGTCTGCAACTTGCGGGGACTGATGTTCAGCATCCGGCACACGTCCTGATTGTCCATCCACTCACTTATTCTCTTTTCGCCGTGCCGCTGGCAGATTGCTTCCATACGGTGAACGAAGCGGTCGAATTTGGCGACCATCGCCTCAAAGGTTTTTCTTTCGATAGATACGATTTCCATATACGTTATTCTTTGATGTTATTGTTTCTTTTGCCGCAAAGGAATATATAATCAGTTATCCGACAATGGTTTTTCTAAAAGTGGAAGCATGTGGCACCGGTATGGCATAGGTTGTCCGGGGTACTATTTATCGTTATCATCTTAATTGGGGATTTTAGCAAGAATGCCAAGAACAAAATAAGGACTTAATTCAAATTTACCCGTAAATACATCTTTGTTCTTCCTGTGATTCATATCCGGCAAATCGAAGAAGTCTACACCATTGTTCATACCGCCATAAGGCAAAACCACACAAAATTACCTAACAGAATCCAAGTCCTTGACTGACTGAACTAAAGCCTCTTACTTTGCTCCCGACAAACGGTCAACTATGCGCATACAGACCAACAAGTATTCACTTTAAAAAGAAACAACAATGAGCAAGAAATTCAAATACATTGAGAACGATGAAACGTTCAAGAACTTCAAGTTGGAAGACTATATGCCTTCCATGCCCAAACACGAACCGGAAGAGAGTTCTTCCGTAGCAGAACAAGAACCTGTTGTGGAAGCAGGCAATCTCTTTCCTATATTGGATGAGCCGGACACATCCGCAGAACAGGTAACTGAGCCGGAAACAAGCGCAGGGTCAGACAATGAGGCAAGAGAAACAGAGGCGGATAACGTTGCCGTGGAACGAACTGTCGCCAGACGTATCAGCAGCAAGCAGCGTAGGCTGTCATTAGACGAATACCGTGCCACCTATCTGCGAGTGCCCAAGATTGCCGACCGCAAGCCCGTGTTTGTCAGTGGGGAGGTTCGTGACAGGTTGGACGAGATTGTGCGCCGCCTTGGTGGACGTGGCATGAGCGTATCAGGGCTTATTGAGAACCTCGCCCGTCAGCATCTGTCATCCTATGAGGATGATATTGACCAATGGCGTAAATTGTAGGAATTAAGACAAGACCAACGGAGCATCTTTAGGGTGTCTTTCAGAGATGCTCTAAATCACTTTTAACGAAGTTTGGAGGGAGCAAGTTTATGTTTCGGGCAGACCGAAACCACTTGCCCCGCTCCAAACATCGCAGGGAAGGCACATCCCGTTGGTCTATCTGCTGTATAACTACTATAATCAGTAATCAAATCAAGAAATAGAAAATCATGGACAACGAAAAAAGGAAGAATAATATAAAAGGTAACAGACGGGAACGAGCCAACAAGGGAGGTCGTCCCGTCAAAGGAGCCACCGAGAAACTGAAATACCGTATCACGGTGAAGATGGCAACGGAAGACTACTACCTATTGAAGTCAAAATCGAAGTCAGCAGGTGTTTCCACCAGCGAGTTCATTCGTGGTTGTATCAAAGAGGGCGGTATAAAGGAACGGCTCTCGAAAGAGCATGGCGACCTTATCCGTAAACTATGTGGCATGGCTAACAATCTGAACCAACTGGCACGAAAGGCGAATGCCGGGGGGGATGCTTCCGTATTTGTTACTTGCCGCACACTGATGATAGAGATAGACAATCTTGTAAACCGGATACGCCTATGATAGCAAAAATCATGAAAGGTTCGGACTTCAAGGGTGTGGTTTATTACATTCTGAACGACGAGAAAGGTGCTCAAATCATAGATTCTGACGGCTTATTTCTGGAAAATAACGACACGATAGCGCAAGGATTTATCTGGCAAGCACAGATGAATCCAAGGGTAACAAAGGTTGTAGGGCATATCGCATTGAGTTTTTCTAAGGAAGATGCGCCACGACTGAACAACGTAGTCATGGCGCAGATTGCCCGTGAGTATATGGAACGGATGGGTATCAAGAACACACAGTACATCATCGGGCGGCACTTTGACAAGGAACATCCGCATGTGCATATTGCGTTCAACCGCATCGACAATAATGGCAAGACCATATCCGACAGGAACGACCGCTTCCGCAGCGAGCGTATCTGTAAGGAACTTACCAAGATGTACGGGCTTCATTTTGCCAATGGCAAGGAGCAAGTGAAGACAGACCGATTGCGTGAGCCGGATAAGACGAGGTATGAGTTGTACCAAATCTTGAAGACGGAGGTCAGCAGATGCAAGGTTTGGAATACCCTGCTTGAAAGATTAGAACGGCAAGGCGTAGATGTGCAGTTCAAATATAAGGGACAGACGACTGAAATTCAAGGTGTCATCTTTACGATGAACGGCTATCGCTTCAACGGTTCAAAGGTGGACAGGCAATTCAGCTACTCCAAGATTGATGCGGCATTGAACCGCAACAATTACAAGGAACGGCAGACGCAACCGCAACCACAGACTTATCAGGAAGAAATAAGGCCAATTTCTAATAGTGGCAGCAGTCTTATTGAGGGTTCATTAGGATTGTTCTCTCCAAGCAATATGCCGGAGGAGCAACAACCTTACGACCCGTATCTGAAAAACAAGAAAAAGAAGAAACGACGTAAAATCAACTGGTAATCATGGCAGACAACAAAGTATTCATCCTCTTTGAGGAAATCAAGACCATGCTTGAAGGCATGAAAAGCAGATTGGAAGAACTTCCGAAAGTGATTGACAGACGACAGCCGGACGGGAACGACAAGCTGGATTTGTCCCCGATTAAGGATGCAATGGCAGAAACTGCAAGAGCCAATACAGAACAGGTTAAAGGCTTGTTGGCAAGGCAATGGGAGGCTTACGCAAAAGCATCTAACATAATCCTTAGAAGAATTGATTATTGGGAAGAAGAATTGAAAATGCCAAGGAACAGCAACCGCAAGAGCATATCCACAGGCACAGCTTCGACATCAAGTCGAGCAAGGTGTTCTCTTTCGTTGTGGGGTTGGGTGTGTTATGTGTTTTCTCCTTGTGGGGCAACATCGAACAATGGCAGTCTAAACGTCAGTATGCGGACGATGCCTTGAAGTTCCGTGCTATCCGCGCATGGGGCGGATGTGACGCCAACGATGTGCTTTGGCTCAACAAGGTGTTCGACATCCATCGGGACGAGAAGGCCATCGAATGGGTACGGAAACAGGCGGATGGATATGACACGTCCTTGAAAGCCGTTTCCGACAGTCTGGTACTACATGATTTGAGCATCAAAAGACAATAAAAATAAGATTAAAATTATCTTTCAACTTCAAGAGCATTTCAAAGGGTAAACCTTGAAATTGCTCTTGAAAGAATAAGCTGAATTAATTGTTCCCAATAGTCCAAAAATTAGGCATTTGAACTTTAAATTCAGGGTCAATGTTATGACATTGTTCTTTAATAATACCCCTGCGATGAATAGCTGGTTGTAAACAATAGGTATCAAATTCTTCACGGTTTACATCTTCAATTGAAGTCCAATGAGGAAACAAAAGTTTCATTGAAGCTACCGTTATACGCTTCACTGCATTAAAGTCACGATTGTCAGCTTGCTTTTCATAGCCTACCAACTCATCAAAGAGTTGTCCGTAAATCGTCTGTGTACGCAATGTATGCAATGCCTCCGAAAAATATTCCACATTGACAGCCCATCCTTTGAATATCATTTCTTTGTTAATACGGGGTAAATACCAACCTTCTATGAAACAATGAAAGCGGTCGAGCAAAGCGGATTCTCTAAAACTTTCGGGTAATTTATCAAAATATTTTCTTGACATAGGACGACGGTTGTCATTTAAGTCGATATTCCCCATCAGCATCAGCCCACAATCAGCAATAAACTCAAAATTGTCAATTGTTGTTTTACCTTGTTCCAAGTAGGCTTTTAGTGCAGCTTGTATTTCCGAACGTTCTTGGAAAACAATGGTTTGTATTTCATCAAAAGCTGTAAAATCGTGGTTCTTAATAATACCAGTTTGTTGCTTTTGTTTGTCGTAGAACAGTTTGGCTCGTGATACTTTTCCACCACTAACTAACCATCCGTATTTAGACAAGTTACCAAATACGTATGATTTTCCTGTTCCTTTAGGGGCAAGTTCTATCACATTGAGTCTGGGTTCTACAAATATCAACAAACGAGTAAGGAATTCTACCTTTTCTTTCATTGTCGAGAACCCATCAGCATTATATTCCATAGCAGATAATAGCACATCAATCCATTCGATTGTTGTGAATTGTTTTCGAGCGTCCCGATAATAACTCATATCAATGGATTTATAAGGTTTAAATGGTTTAAAGTCGAGCATTTCCACATGATTCCTTTTTCCGTCATCATCAGGCATCACGCACATTTTTATAATGCCCCACTTTTCTCCATCCACCAATTCCCCTTGATGCTTATTGTACACATAATCGGGAATGATACCTTCTTTCAATTTAATGCCCATATCAGGAATGGCGAAACGGCGTACTCCTTTTACTAAGTCTATATAGATTTCAAAACGAGTGAGCAATGTCAATTCTTCTCCACAGCCTAAGCGGTCTTTCACTTCCGAAGTATGCCGTGGAATGACCTTGTCAAGAAAATTAGTCAATCCGCCTTTATCAACCTCACCATTTGAGTTAATGTATTTTTTTAGCAAAAAGTCCTTGACGAACGAAGGAAGAGTACGTCCATCAAACAGACTGCCAGATGTAGCAGAGTCTTTATAAATGGTTTGTGTTCCAAATGCTTGACGTATCTTGTTGCTTAATTCTTCTGTCATATATCAATATTTATTATAAGTCACCGAAAAGGTCTTCTTCTTCAGCACCCAAGTTAATCTTTATTTTAAACTTTTGTGAATAGCTGCCAATGCGTATTTCCACTTCATCAACCTCTTGTGTTAGCTCCAATCTGTCGCTCTCAAAACGGAAATGTCCTTGGTTGTTCAGATTGTATCCTGTGTTATTATAAATCAACTTTGGTATTTCCAAGTTTGTAACACCTTTGATACGGAACATTAGAATCGGATTATTTCCGTTCACTGCATCATCAATAAGGCTTATTGAGTATTCAGAAGGTTGCCGCTGCGAAGATAGAATTATGATAGGAACCAACACTTCTTCTGGAGTACATCCACCATGGCATCCCTGTCCATCGGGTATTTTCCCTGCAAGTGAATTATGGCGAAGCGAGCAAATAGTTTGCCTATCATCTAATATGATGTATTTGTCATCTTGGGTATTAGTTCCTATTTTACGTATGGCACATCTCCCATAATGGTCTGATTTTATGCCTCCTAAGTTATATCCAGTCCGTAATTGTGAGAGATAAGACAGACCGTGGTCCGAAATGATAGCAATCTTTTTGCCAGCATGTTCTGAAATAATCTCTCTCACAGCACTTTCCACAATTCTAATTTCTTCAATAATATATTGAGGGTAAAAAGTGCATTTATGGGCAAAGCCATCTAAATCGCCTTTTTTCGATAATTCACCGTTAGTTAGCTTTAACAAGTCGGTCTTGTTGTTTTCTGTCTTTGAAGGCAATAAAGAACGGGCTATCATTATCTCATTAAGAAAGATGCCCTCGCTTTTGTATTGCTCCACAAGTCGCATAATAAACGGAATCCAATCAATGCCTAAACCGTCAATCCAATAAAAAACTTCAACATCCTTTCTTCCATTCAACAATGTGCGAACAGTGCTGAATTGATTGTACCACGAGTTGAAAGTTACGGAGTTAGCATTTCTCTCATCTATTGATGTACTTATTAAATCTGTATATCTATTAGACAATTTCGCCTGTTTGTAAGCATCCATGTAATCTAATACCCATTTCTGATGAATATCGGAAGTGCCGCAACTCTTCTCCATATAGTTATAAAGCTGTGGATATAGTTTAGCCAGTTTATTTATCGGAACACGACCATTGGCAACCCACCGTATCATCAATTCTTTTTCTCCGTCAGACAATCCTGTAACATATCGCATGGCGGTCTCATACCCATCTTCCAGTGCTATATTCTCCAACTTTCGGCACAATTTCTCATTCGTATCGTCTGTTAGTCGTATCTTGTTTTTATGGGCATAATTTAGGATTTCCGTGCGCTCATTCAGGCACTCTTCCGGATTGTCCATGTCAAAAACAGATAGGGCGGCTGCCGACACAAACTCTTGGTTGTTGTACAATCTACATTTACGGAGCAACTGGCAAATATACCCTTTGTTACAGAATCGTTTGGAATAGTAGGTAGCCAGCAACCAGCGTTTGAAATGTTCCGTATTTTCGAACCAAGTCTTAACAAATACAGTGTAGTCTGCCAAATCGAATATATCGAAATATTTATTGAAGAATTTTTCAAAAGAAAAATTCTTGTATTCTATTTCTCCTGCTAATTTCTCCCAATTACCGGCATCTTCCCTTTGATATTTTATCTCGCCAAAATCGAGGTGCAATCCTTTTGTTAGAAATTCATATGCATTACTACAAGTGGTATAACTCAAAGCATTGTCCGGCTGGGCATTGTCCGCCAATGCGTAAATTGATTTGGACGTACTGATAATGTCTGGTCTTGCATTCTCATCACGCCACACTTTGAGCCAATCTGTAACAGAGCGTACTATGGTAAATTCTCTCTCCAATCCGGCTACTTGGTAAGTGCTTTGAGCAAGCGTCAGGTGGTATCCGTTTTCTTGCTTGGAACCTACCAAATGCCAAATGACAGACTGGGAATCTGAAAAGAATTTCGACATTTTGCCATATTGACCAATCATCGGGATATAAACGCGCTGTCGATTATTAAAGCCGGAAGTTGCAGACTGTATTCCCTTGATGTCGCTAACCAAAGTTTCAAATTCCTTCGCTGTATGATTGTCGTAGAATCGTGCCAATTCCGAGAATGGCACAATAATGCAATCGGAGTCGCTATTATCTTCTATATATTGTCTGATACAATTAGCCAAGCAACTATGCGTCAAGATTTGGTCAGGGTGTTCTTTATCCATCCAATCCACTATTTTCTGCATTTTTGTTACTCCTAATCCTATTAATTCGCTGACAAAATCTTTGGAGTCTGCAAAGTTATCAAATAACACAAAACGTACCGGATAGCGATTTAGTATTGAGGAGTTGGCACCATCGGCTGCTTTGTCCTTTTTTACCTCCTCTATGAGACTGTCGATATGCTCGAAATCCTTATTCATACATCTAATTATCTAAAATTATGTCGAGTATGTCTTCATATCCCAAGTCACAAAGCTGTTCCAACAAGCGTTGAGCAGTAGCAAGCGAAGGAATATTGCCAATATGCTCCAATGCTTGCTGACGTTTTGTCGAAGAACAAGAATTCAAGCGTTCCGACACTTGCCCAAACTTTGTTTGTGGTTCTTCATGCGCATTATATGATTGCCCCGGTGTAAACGGCGTATATTTTGAGGGCAGTGCAGGGGGGAAGGATGTTGGCGCAGGCATTGGAGTAAGCGACAACTTCCAATCCTTTAATTTGTCATTCACCTCTCTTTCCGTCCAAAGCCCTACTTCTCCTTGCAAGTGTTGCTTGATATATGTCTTCGCATCCGGCAAATGTTCATCATCCAAATTCACGATTTCATTAGATTTGAGGAAATTATGATAACCTTCTTCGAAAACTCCACTGCGATTGAGCAGCATAGGGAACTCAAATTCATAACGTCCCAACAAATCAAGCGCATCATTCATCAATGACGGATTTTTGTTAATGTTTGGGTCAAGAGATATTGTCACAATATTATCAATGAGAGATGACATTTCTTCGTTTGTTCCATGTACATACTTCAATGTCCATAGTGGATAACCTTTTTCTGCTGTATATTCATGAGAAATAGCCCAACGAGCATCTTTCAAGCTGCTGATATCCGAATAGGTCTTCAATGACTTTAACTTGAATACCTTTATCAACAATTTACTCAGTTGTCCTGCTTCTTTCGTTTCGAACGTAAAAGTGATCTTGTTACTTGGCTTTCCGTTCTCCCATGACTTGAACGTTTCCATCACATCATCCACCAAATGCTGTGCTAATCGGGGCTTGCCATCTACCGAATAAATTTTATTTATCCAGGGTCGCATGGCAAATGACAGCATGGCGATACCCGCATACGAAGGGAACAAACCGTAAGGCGCACGTGTCAATTCGATGAATTTCTCCGCTAAATTAAACTCTTTTGCCTTGTCGGCGTTCTTTATTTTTCGGCTGACGAATTCACTTACCAAATAAAGCGGATGATTTTCTTTATCTACATTTTCTTTCCAGTGAAGATTATCATCCACTGCATCTTGGAATAAGAACTTTAGAGGTAAAGCCGGACCTGTTGCTTTGCCTATTATTTCATCATAGGTATTGAACATCAATATGTTCTTGGCCGTTTCTTTGGCTTGTTGATTTTTCCAGAATGTCTTTGGCGCACGAGTACGTAGCAAATCAAGTGTTTCCGCTCCACGACTAAACACTTTAGGGGCTATGCCTACATTGACTGCTGTTGCCAGCTTCATGGTGGAAAAGGTTTCGCTTTCTCCTTTCACATATACAGAAAAATTGCTACGACGAACTTCTTTCATCCAATCTGAAATCATGGCTTGTGCATTCTTGTCGTGTGCTGCACGTTGGTCTGCCAAGTTATGGCGACTTGCGCATTGGGCATTAGCCATGTACTCTATGAAACGCTCGTAATTGTCGTCACCGAAAGTAGCATCAAACACCATAAAGACAACATTGGTAAAACGTTCGTCGTTTGAGGCATGTGAAGCTATAGTTTTCAATTCATTCATCTCTTCATCGTTTCGCCCAAGCATTATAGCCATGAACAATTCATAGCTTTTCGCTTTTTCTATAGCGTTCTCTATCTGATGGAGCAAGGCTGCTTCATTCACATAGAGGGAAAAGAAATTGATACTGACAGGACGGCTGACATTAGAAGTAAGCGTATCGAATGCTTTGCGTACTTCCTGCCCATACGTAACCAGTTGTGAGGTATATTTGAATTGAGCTTTCATTTCCAATTTAATCTCCTCAATCTCTTTGGGAGGAAGTGCGGAGAATTGGATAGAGAACAATCCGCCCGGAGCACGTTGAATGATACTATTATCATTCAGCCAGTTCAATATTTCGTCTATATGAGGCTCTATTTGTGTACCTATAAAAAGACTTTTCACATTTTCTTCGCTGGGGGTTACGGTTTCGTTTCCGGCTACATTATTTAAAGCATTGAGCAATAAGATACCCTTGAATACTGCATAGGTGTTTACTCCTTGGTTTTTCACTTGTAGTCTATAAGAATTATAGCGTTCAGTCACAGCCCCGTAACGAATATGGTCTTCGTTGAACACTTCCATAACGTAATCCCAAAGATAATCAGCCGTAATGGTTTTATGCTCGGCGAATGCTACCTCACTCTCCAAGAAGTCACGTATAGCTTGGTTTGCACCAATAAATTCGAAAACACTTCGTGAGGAAGAACCCGCCACTCGTGCATAATAGGTGGCAAGATTGGCTGTAGCAGGATGAATGGGATAGAGATTACGCAAGTCTTTTATCGTATCTTCTGCATTATTGCTTCCCATTGCATAACGAGCCAACATCCCGGCATGGCTATTGAAAAAAGAAGTAGTTAATGCTTCATACCCCTCAATATCAGCAATGCGGAACTTGCGTGACATGATTTTAAATGCCGACACCGTTTCCATATTATACTTCATATAATGGTAGCGACCTGTAGTTTTGGTACGTTCTTGCGCATCAAGTTTATTCAGTGCCGAAGGATGGGAGATAAAGAAGAAATAGCTGTTGTTACAAGTTTCCATAGCTTGCTCAGTTATCTTTTGTAGCTCAACCAACAATGATGGCCCCATGTCCGATTTCATTAAGTCGGTAAATTCGTCCCAAATAATCAATAATCCGCAGTAGTCAGTATTTTCTGCCAACTTGTCTTGTACCTCAAAGAACCAATCGCAAATATTGGCACTATTCAGACGTATATCCATGCGCCGTTCTGCTAATGCCCTCTTTACCTGCGTGAGTATGGAAGTGTCAGCTGTACGCAACTTGCTTGCCAAAGTCTTCACATCTGGAGCATAGGCTTCCAGTTTGGGACTTTGGCTGATGATGTCTTCCCAAAAGGCAGGTTCGCTTTCCACATGGTCTGCATAATCATCAAAGTCTGTTTTTACAAAGAAATCGGTCAATCCTGCTGCTTTTAATGCCCTTTTTATGGCACTTTGTAAACGGTGTGAAAAGTCTTCTTTGTGTGCGATGGATTCTGTACCATATAGATTAACAGGGAAAAGACGTTTACTGCTCCTTACGTCATAGACTGACTGGCGTAACAAATCGTATTGCCGGGATGCATATTCGGTGTCCAAGTATTCGCGAATGTCACCCACTTCATCACAAAGCAAATGCTTGATTACTGCGGCTGCATGACTCTTGCCCGTACCATACGTACCGTCAATCCAAAATGACTTGTGTGCATCTTGGTCATTATTACGAACGGCACTTACCACCTTGCGTAATATGTCGTTGAATTGTTCATTGGGAATAAAGGATTCCCATTCTCCTTGTTCTTCCCTACCTATATTATAAGCAGGTTTCGATTCACGTATCGTGATATAGTCTGAATATCTTGTTGCCATTGCATTAGTTGTTTCTGATTAACTTCATGGAAGTTCTATAAAATCGGCTTGGCCATTATGCAAACCATAACTATAAGTGCATTTGACTTTTACAATATTGTCCCTCATAAATCCAACTTAAACGACATGACCATCATCCTACTATCAACTTAAGGGCACTAAAAGCATCCAAATCTTCACGAAGTGATATATGGTCAAGTCCCATATTAAGTTCTGCGGTGAGAATTTGGTTCCTTTCATTACTTAAAAAATTGAGCTCTTTTATGAGCATTTCCTTAGAAACGCCGAACTCTCTCCATAAGCCATGTTTTGAATTCTGATTGTATAAATCTCTAATTCTAAATGGTTTAACATCTAAGAAAGAAGCGAATTTATACAAAGAATACGCAATCGCTTCTCGTGATAACTCATCGTAAGGCATCTTCTTATACCTTGTGTTTTCGATTTTATACAACAAACCTAAGTTTCCAAGAGGACTTTCTCGAAAAGTCCTAAATAACGCATATATAATTTTGCCTACTGAATTTATCGCCATTTCGCCATAATCATTGTGAGCTAATTCGGCAATATCTTTTTCTGTGAAAACGAAATTCCAATCAACATTTCCTATATACCATTCCGCAATGGGAGAATTGTATGATAGGTTTATCCATAGCAATTCCCAAGCCAAGTCAGGTGCATTAATATATAAATCGGCAATGTATTTACCGAATTCTGTTATATTGTGTTTTTTCACATCATCCAATATTTCAGCTTGAACTAGCCACTTTTTAAATGGTGGAATCTGTTGAGTTTCATTAAGTCCATGAATCTTATCTTCAAAATAAGTTTCATATGTACACAGATATGTTTCTAACCAGCTTTCATTTAGCCCGAATCTATTATAATCAGTCAGTTTCATCTTATTTTTTGCTTTATCTATTCCTGTTACTTTCAATGAATTTGCTACAATACAACCATCCTCATGAAAAGTTAGACATTTGCCACAATGGACACATTTAGTATAGTCTATTTTTGCATCAGGGAGAATACTTAATGCACCCGTAGGACATTCAACTTCACAAGCTTCACAATTAATGCAATACACAGCTTTATTAATAGCTCGTTTTATTAAACCTTGTAGGACAGGCGATGCGTAAGTGTTCTCAAAAGAAATCTGTATAGAATCGTTTCTTTGCTCAATAGAATATTTGTACAGCGTCCCTTTGTATAATAACTCCCCCGAATTTGTATTACGGGTATATTTCCCAATAGCAGATAGAAATGTCAAGCAATCCTTCTTTGGATTTGTAATAGTAATTATTAAATGCGGTTTTGATGCCACAACCACCATGGATGATTTAGAACATAACCCTTTTCCACCAGCTCTCCTTTTCCAATTCCCGCTTTTTATATAAATATCTATGTCATTAACCCCTAAAGAGGAAACAAAAAGTTCTATTTTAGAAAGGAATGGACGTACTCGCTCATTGTAACGCATATTGGAAATCATATCGTTCCAATCCGAAGAGAAGGGGCATAGTACACATCCAACCCTTGTCATGCCATTTCTATAAGCTAAGTTTATCGGAATTTTGTACTTGAATATATATAGGTAAATTTCCACTATACTCCATTCAAGAATAGGAGAAGCGTTAATGACAGTATCGTGTTTAACACCTTTTCCTATTCGAGAATATCTTGATCGTTTTGTACTTTCCTCTGCTCGTACTCCATCAAACGTCAGTACTTTTGCTTGCTTATTAGTCCCCTCAATTTTTAACATACGATAGAGAGGGGCGGTCTTCATCACCGAACAGCACCAACGATGTGTATCACTGGGAGTACCTATCTGATCCCAATAGTTGAGAACGGATTCATGATTACGAGCTACGGAAAATTTCAAGTCGGGGTATAACGATGTATAATGCTGTCGCACTTGTTCGTAAAGGGCAAGTGAAGTAGGAAGTTCATAGCCGGTATCGCTATAAATCACTTCAAAGTCTGTAGAAGGAATGGCACGAGTGCAAAGGTCAAGTACTACTTGACTATCTTTTCCACCGGAAAAAGAAGCGAGAAAACGGTCTATTTTGGTGGAATGGAAAATACGTTTGCCATTCTCTTTGGCAGTGTCGAGGGGTACAATATCGAAGCTGTCGCAATCTTCCTTTACAATAGCCATTTTCTTTTTATAACGCTTTTCTGCATTTTCAAGTAACTGGTTATAATCAAGTTGATTGGAAGCTACTTGTGCAGTACTACGATTAGCAGATGTGTATTGCAAATATGTATCTCGGATAAATTCAATAGCTTCGCTTTCCAATAGAAAGAGGAAGTCTTTGTTACGGTGTAGCATTTTTGCCACATCCACGCATTGTAAGGTTGCCTTTTCTTTCCCTTTCTGAAACAGAACGATAGGAGAATCATAAATATTCGCCCCTTTTGCTTCAAACATCAATTCCCCACGATAAAAGTATTGTTTGTTGCAAGCCCACATCAAAGGCTCTTCTGTATGAGGATATTTCCAACCTAATTCGTGTAACTTTAACAAATTAAGTTCTTCCCAGAATACAGGACGTGGCGTTATCCCCAAAGTGTCTGAAGTAACGTGCGAGTGAAGCAATACCCCACCAGTCTCATAGTCCCAAGAAATCTTATACATAGATTAATTCTGCCTTCTGAAAAATCCTTGTATGGCAGAGTTCCCGATACCATGATTATACAAAGCATATTTGAACTAAACAAAAAAGCGTGGGAATCTTGCCTGTTGCCCATCCCACGAATCGAGGCCTTCGCATTGCCCAACAGTCAGAACGGACAACGCAGAAAGCCCACGCATGGTATATATTAATCCCATGCGTGAACGAATCGAAATATACAATGTATATATTTACGACAATTCACGGCAAGGCATAATATACCTACCGTGAACATCTACTGTTGTCTTGTCCTTTGACTGTTGTTGTAAGTTGCGAAGTTACGATTCGTCAAAGACAAGCGTCAAGTAAACGCTCTTTATGTAAAGTTGCACCCACCCGCTATCCCTCTTCGGGCTTCTGCAAGTATAATGCATCTGCAAAATTACACATTTTTATTGGAATATCAGTAATTATCAAAGATTTTTTTAGGATTTGATAAAAATGAGCCAAATGAAAGGATTGTCAATCAAAGAATTTTCGTATCTTTACCAAGATTTGTATAAACAACGGTTATCATATAGATAGTTCATAATGGAAATCAATATACAATACAAAGAGAACTCTACATATTCTAATGCGGCTATTGAAGCAGTTAGATATGGATTCCAATATCGCAAAGAGGCAGAAGTGTATGCGAT
Source organism: Bacteroides sp. L10-4 (assembly GCF_013373675.1). Classification (NCBI taxonomy): domain Bacteria; kingdom Pseudomonadati; phylum Bacteroidota; class Bacteroidia; order Bacteroidales; family Bacteroidaceae; genus Bacteroides; species Bacteroides sp. L10-4. Next base: position 64,929 of record NZ_JABXJH010000013.1, on the reverse strand, counting down.
AGAGAATAGATGCAAACTCAACCATTGCCTACCTGCGCCATCTGATATTCTCCTTTTTCTTGCAGAAGCTATTATTGGTGGAATAGCCTATGATGTCTTAAAATCAGTTGTCCATAAGACGTGGGAAAAATTGAGAAGCAAAAAATTAATCAATAAAGACAAGAATGTACATAACATCCTGACTACGGAAGAATCTTTAGATGAATTTTATACATATATAAAGGAATTCCATCAAAGAGAAATGAATATAACTGAAATACAAGAAAAGTACATCAAAGAAGAAGTCTGCGCTGATTATCATGGCGAAAAATCAGCCATTATATATGAGAAATATCATAGATTAGCCTCTGTTGAGGAGTTAATTATAATAAATAAAGAGGCTCTCCAAAAGGCGAATCGCATTATAGTTCGTAAGAAAGAATCGTAGGGCTTACTAATGAGAATTATAATCTTCACGTTTCCAAATGTAAATTAGCGTTTGAAACTTTTGCAATATAAAAATATTTCAGTGAAATATGCTGAGAAGAAAACTATCTTTCAAAAAAAATGATTACCTTTGCATTCAGGAAAAGCGTTTTTTGATTTAAGGCAAAATGAGAAGAATACGGAATTTCGCTCGTTTCCAAATCGTTAGCAGTCAAACTGGAATCCTTTGTAAGTCGTTCGTTTTCAGTAGGAAAGAAGAATGAGAATGTCTTCTTGTGTGGAAGCAGATTCGCTTATTAATTCCACAGAGTATAGCTATATCCTTTAGATATTTGTTGATGTCCGCAGGGTCTTGAATAGGGAGTAATTTCTCTCCACCCTTGTACTTATCCAATATCAGTTTGGCGATAGGGAGTAGGGGGATTCGTGATAGAACTCCTGTTTTAATCCTACGCTTCTTTATCCATATTCTGCCTGCACTGTCTTTCTCAAAGTGTTCTGGTGCCAAGGTCTTAATGTCAATGTAACTAAGCCCAGTGAAGCACCCAAAGAGAAACATATCTTTAGCTCGTTCCAATCGTGGCAAGGGAGTATCAAAGTTGATAATCTTCCTCAATTCTTCTTCATCCAAGAAGTCAATTTCCACAGGTTCGCGTTCTACTTTATAAGCATTTACAGGATTGTAGGATATATAAGAGTTGGCGACAGCTAAATTTAGCAACTTCTTTAAGAACTTTAAATGCTTAGTGCAGGAGTTTTGCCCCATCTTCTTCTCTCCTAAAAGGTAAGCATGGAATCCTTGAATGAAGCCTAAGTTTATTTCTCTTAAATATAAATCCTTACGCTCATATTTCTTCTGAATAAACTCTTTGAATAGTCTGCCTGTATATTCAAACACCCAATAAGTGGCAGGGGCAACAGTTTTACCTACCATTGCTTTGCGCTCTGTGTTATGTTCGTTCAGAACATCCAATAAAGTCTTCTCGTTTAGGGCTTCCACCTTGTCTGTGATAGCTTCTTTTAATAGTTCAGCAGTGATAAGGTAGCCCTTTTGAAGCAGCTCAATTTCTTTCTGATATATCTTATTCCGTAGTTGAATCAGATAACCGTTGATTAGCTGCGCTTCTTCACTCTTGCCTTTTACAGCTTGCTTCTCTTTGTTCCAATCAGCAGCAGGTACGTGTTTGCTTGTGCTAAAGTAGATTCTCTTTCTATTCGTGGTGATTGAAACCTCAATAGGTGATAGACCTTTCTTGTTTTGCTTACTTTCTCTTAATGAAAAGTAAACCATTGTACAATGTTTCTCCATTTTAAATTAAATGTTATATGGAGTGTATCACATTGTATTATAATTGATTATGCCACTTCTTGCAGCCGTTTTTAAAGAATGGCAAATTCGGCTGCAAATCGGCTACAAAAGTAACCTGTTTATGGCTTGATTTGAGGGGGTAATTGGCTACTCTTTACATGAGTTGTTTGGACTTAAATAAAGCAGGATTTATCTTGTTATCTCCTTACTGATTCACCATTCATTCACTCTGAATAATGAGTGATGCAAGGTGCTTCAATCTGTTATCTAAGTCAAGTTACCACAAATAAAAAACTCCTGCAACCACAAGGATTACAGGAGCTTATCTATATTAGGTAACTTAAATTACTTGCTCAAAGCAGTAGCAACGTCAACGGCGCAAGCCACTGTACATCCTACCATCGGGTTGTTACCGATACCCAGGAATCCCATCATTTCCACGTGAGCAGGAACTGAGGATGAACCAGCGAACTGAGCGTCAGAGTGCATACGACCCATAGTGTCTGTCATACCGTAAGAAGCCGGTCCGGCAGCCATGTTGTCCGGGTGCAGAGTACGTCCAGTACCACCACCGGATGCTACTGAGAAGTACGGCTTGCCAGCCAATACACGTTCTTTCTTGTAAGTACCTGCAACCGGATGTTGGAAGCGGGTCGGATTCGTAGAGTTACCAGTGATGGATACATCCACGCCTTCTTTCCACATGATAGCCACGCCTTCGCGAACATCGTCTGCACCGTAGCATTTTACTTTGGCACGAGGACCGTCGCTGTATGCGATTTCACGAACAACGTTCAGTTCGCCTGTATAGTAGTCGAATTGAGTCTGAACGTATGTAAAGCCGTTGATACGAGAGATAATCTGTGCAGCGTCCTTGCCGAGACCGTTCAGGATGCAACGCAGGGGTTCTTTACGTACTTTGTCAGCTTTAGCAGCAATCTTAATTGCACCTTCGGCAGCAGCGAATGACTCGTGACCTGCTAAGAAAGCGAAACACTTGGTTTCTTCGCGCAGCAACATGGCTGCCAAGTTACCATGACCGATACCAACCTTGCGGTCGTCGGCTACAGAACCCGGGATGCAGAATGCCTGCAGACCGATACCGATAGCTTCAGCAGCCTCAGCAGCGTTCTTGCAGCCCTTCTTGATGGCGATGGCGCAACCTACAACGTATGCCCATTTTGCATTTTCGAAACAGATGGGCTGAGTTTCTTCACAAGTCTTATAAGGATCGAGACCATGAGCTTCGCAGATAGCATTGGCTTCTTCGATGTCTTTGATACCGTTTGCGTTCAATGCAGCAAGAATCTGCTTGATACGGCGGTCTTGGCTTTCAAATTTTACTTCTCTAATCATATGTCTTTCCTCCTTATATTATTCGTGACGTGGGTCAATGTGTTTAACTGCACCTTGCTCTTCAGTGAAGCGGCCGTATGTACCGGTAACTTTCTTCAATGCTTCATTGGCGTCTGTACCTTTCTTGATTTCATCCATGAACTTGCCCAGATGAACAAATTCGTAACCGCAGATTTCGTCGTTCTTGTCCAAAGCGATAGTCTTGATGTAACCTTCTGCCATTTCCAGATAACGAGAACCCTTAGCCAAAGTTCCGTACAGTGTACCTACCTGGCTACGCAGACCTTTACCCAGGTCTTCCAAGCCGGCACCAATCATCAAACCGCCTTCAGAGAAAGCTGACTGAGTGCGACCGTAAACGATTTGCAGGAAGAGCTCGCGCATAGCTGTATTGATGGCGTCGCAAACGAGGTCAGTGTTCAATGCTTCAAGGATAGTCTTTCCCGGGAGGATTTCTGATGCCATGGCAGCAGAGTGAGTCATACCGGAGCAACCGATAGTCTCAACCAAAGCTTCCTGAATAACGCCTTCCTTTACATTGAGGGTTAATTTACATGCACCTTGCTGAGGAGCACACCAGCCAATACCGTGTGTCAGACCAGAGATGTCAACAATTTCTTTCGCTTTTACCCATTTACCTTCTTCGGGAATAGGAGCCGGTCCGTGGTTAGGACCTTTCTTCACAACACACATGTGTTCCACTTCGTGTGAATAAGTCATAATTAGCTCTTTTTTAAGTGATATAATTAAAAAAACGTAGTCCTCTTTTATTAGTCGGGTGCAAAGTTAGTTGTTTTCCCCGTTTCTGCCAACTGTTCAATTTGACTTTTTTATTAAAAAGAAGTAATGAGAAGTTGAATTTCTGCGGAATGTAAAGTAGAGTTTGCAGTTGACTGTTTTTTCGTCTCTGATAGGGCTTGTGAATCAATAGGGTATGTGCTTGTTAATCAGGAAGAGTCTTTTTAAAACCCCTTGCTTGCGTCTTGGTGATTTTTTGCCATGCCTATGGCACAGTTTTGCCAACACGGTGGCACAGTTTTGCCAATGGTAAGGCAAAATCTTGCCAACTGGTTGGCAAGGCGAAGAAAATAAAGAGGAGTCCGTGTTTGACTATGGCTGCAAAGTCTTACCTTTGTGGCATAATAAATAAAAAACAAACTATGATAGAAGTTACAGATGTGGCATTGCGCCAGGCTGCCGGCGAAGGGATGGATGCGTTTATCGGCGTATTCACTGATGCTTATAAGAAAGAAATAGGCGGAGAAATGACTGCAGGGACGATGTCTTTGCTTACCGGTGAACAGCATTCTTTGTTGGCCTATCAGATATTCCGTGATGAAGTGATGGAGGGAGGCTTCTGCCAACTGATTCAAAATGGTTATGGCGGTTATATTTTCGACAATCCGTTTGCCAAAGTGATGCGTTTGTGGGGAGTGGGCGATTTGAGTAAGTTGGTCTATGCTGCCAGGAAAATATACGATAGCCATCGTGACGACTTGGAGCGTGAACGCACAGACGAGGAGTTTATGGCAATGTACGAGCAATATGAAGCTTTCGATGAACTGGAAGATGAATTCTTGGAGAAAGAAGAGGAATATACTGCTTTGATTGCCGGCTATGTGGATGAACATTTGGAACTGTTTGCCAAGATTGTGTAGTGTGGATTAACTGATATAAATGTTAAATATTACTGTGACATGCAGTATTTAGATTAATCTTTCATTTAATCTTAAAAACAATGAAAAAACGAGGAGAGTACTATATTACTCAATTCTTTTATTTAAATTTGCAAACTCTAATTTTATAAGAAAATGAAACAATTTAAGTTCTTAATGGTTGCCTTTAGCTTATTAATGGGCGTTTCTTTAACTTCGTGTCTGAATTCTGAAAGTGATCCTAACAGTTACGGAGGTGGTATGGTTAAAGTTCAGAGTTATATGGGCTATACCTCTTTTAAAGGCGAGGGCGGCATAACTATTACCCCAACACCGGCTTCTATTTCTGTTTTAGAGGCTAATGGCCTCAAAATATCAGAATTGAGTGATAAAGTGGTGAATATAGCCTATCGTTGGGATCCTACCCAAGTGGATATACCTAAAGATTCCAAAGATATCAAAGGTGTTGAGTTGTATTCTATCGAATCTTTGGATAATCCGGTGGAAATCGTAGAAGAAAAGGGTGTGTCTGCAAACGACTCTCTTGCACACTCTAACAATGCTGCCATTATTTCAGTGGGATATGATGCAAGTGGTATGAAATATGAACCGCAATTCTTCTATGATGATTATACGATTGTTGTTCCGATGAATTATTATATTAATAACAAGAAACATTTCTTGTCGTTGATGTATTATCCGAATGAGGACAATGGCCCTGAACTGACATTGTATTTGGCTCATAATTCAAATAAAGATTCTGAATCCACTAACAGTACTTCTTGGAATTTGACTGCAAATACAGGTGGCTATTATGGATTGGGATTGTTCTATAAGGCATACGATTTGAGAAGTGTGATTAGTCGTTATAAAAGAGAAACCGGCTTTTTTGAAAATCCTCCTGTTGTTAAGATTGTAGCGAACGTAAATCAATATTCAATGAAGCTGGATGATTCTCAGACAGAAGAGAAGACATATACAGTAACAAAGAAAGAAGCAGATAAATAAGATTTGAACTACAAAGAATTATTTCATATAGCAATACTACTGATTTCCTCTCCGGCTCGTGCTTGGGAGGAAATTAGTTTAGAGGATAGGCGAAAAGTTTTTACTGCTTTTGTCTATCCTATGATTGGTTTATGCGGGTTGTCCGTTTTCATCGGCTCTTTGATGAAGATGGGATGGGACGGACCGCAAAGTTTTCAATATGCCATGACACAATGCTGTGCGGTGGCTGTATCCTTGTTTGGAGGATATTTTTTGGCAGCCTATCTCATCAATGGGTTGCGTGTCCGCATGTTTATGCTGGACAGTGATATTCCTTTGGCGCAACAGTTTGCAGGTTATGCATTGGTAGTAGTGTTCATGCTGAAAATTGTCATCGGCATATTGCCGGACTTTGGCATTATGGCTCTGTTGCTCCAATTCTATATCGTGTATGTAGTGTGGGAAGGAAGCAAAAAGGTGATGCAGGTAGAAGAAAAAGACCGTTTGCGTTTCACTATTCTTTCTTCAATTTTCTTAATAGTTTGTCCGGTAGTGATTGAATGGATATTCAATAAGCTGACGGTAGTGCTAAACTGATAAATGTAATGAAACAAGCTCCTGTAAATATAAAGAATAAGCGTGCTACGTTCGACTACGAGCTGACGGACACCTATACGGCCGGCATTGTGCTTACGGGCACAGAAATCAAGTCCATCCGCTTGGGCAAAGCAAGCTTAGTTGATACGTTCTGTTACTTTGCAAACGGTGAATTGTGGGTGAAGAACATGCACGTGGCCGAATACTTCTATGGTTCGTACAACAATCACAATGCACGCAGGGAGCGCAAGCTTTTGTTGAATAAGAAGGAACTGGAGAAACTGATGCGCGGCACGAAAGACCCGGGTTTCACCATTGTTCCCGTGCGCTTGTTTATCAATGAAAAGGGGTTGGCCAAACTTGTGGTGGCACTAGCCAAAGGTAAGAAGCAATATGATAAGCGCGAATCACTGAAGGAAAAAGATGACAAACGCGATATGGCGCGTATGTTTAAAAGATAATATGAGTAAACTTGGTAGTTTGGTGCGTGAGCGCATCCTTATTCTGGATGGTGCAATGGGCACCATGATACAGCAGTACAACTTGACAGAGGAAGATTTTCGGGGCGAACGCTTCTCGCAGATTTCCGGACAGATGAAAGGTAACAATGACCTGCTTTGTCTGACACGCCCTGATGTGATACAAGATATTCACCGCAAGTATCTGGCGGCAGGTGCGGATATTATCGAAACAAATACATTCAGTTCCACCCGCATCAGTATGGCCGACTATCATGTGCAGGACTATGTGCGTGAGATGAATCTTGCCGCAGCTCGTCTGGCCCGTGAAGTGGCAGATGAGTTTACCTCTCTTACTCCCCACAAACCCCGCTTTGTGGCAGGCTCCGTAGGACCGACGAACAAGACCTGTTCCATGAGTCCTGATGTGAACAATCCGGCTTTCCGCGCCTTGAGCTACGATGAACTTGCCGATGCCTACCGTGAGCAGATAGAAGCACTGCTCGAAGGTGGTGTGGATGCCTTGTTGATAGAAACTATTTTTGATACGCTGAATGCGAAGGCTGCTATTTTTGCCGCCGGTCAGGCAATGGAAACTGTAGGAGTTCATGTACCCTTGATGCTTTCTGTGACTGTTTCTGATATTGGAGGGCGTACTTTGTCGGGACAAACTTTGGATGCTTTTCTCGCCTCCGTGCAGCATGCCGATATTTTTTCCATTGGGCTGAACTGCTCTTTCGGAGCCCGCCAACTGAAGCCTTTCTTGGAGCAACTTGCCGCCCGTGCACCCTATTATATCAGTGCTTATCCCAATGCCGGACTGCCTAACAGTCTGGGAGAATACGACCAGACACCTGCCGACATGGCACTGGAAGTGAAAGAATACATTCACGAAGGACTGGTGAATATTATCGGTGGTTGTTGCGGAACGACAGATGCCTACATTGCCGAGTACTCCTCACTGATTGCCGGTGCAACGCCCCATCAGCCGGCTTCCCGGCCGGAAAATCTTTGGCTTTCCGGGCTTGAACTTCTGGAAGTGAAACCGGAAAATAACTTCGTGAATGTGGGTGAACGTTGCAATGTGGCGGGTTCGCGCAAATTCTTGCGTCTGATTAATGAAAAGAAATATGACGAGGCGCTTAGTATTGCCCGCCAGCAGGTGGAGGATGGTGCGCAGGTCATCGATATAAATATGGACGACGGACTGCTGGATGCTCAAGTGGAGATGACGACTTTTCTCCATCTGATAGCTTCGGAACCGGAGATTGCCCGCGTGCCTGTGATGATTGATTCTTCCAAATGGGGAGTTATCGTTGTCGGATTGAAATGTCTGCAAGGCAAGTCCATCGTCAACTCCATCTCTTTGAAGGAGGGAGAAGATAAATTCCTGGAGCATGCGCGTACCATCAAGCAATATGGTGCGGCAACTGTGGTGATGGCTTTTGATGAAAAAGGGCAGGCAGACACGTACGAACGTAAGATTGAGGTTTGTGAACGGGCATACCGTCTTTTGGTGGACAAGATAGGATTCAATCCCCATGATATAATTTTCGACCCCAATGTACTGGCTGTTGCCACGGGTATGGACGAGCACAATAACTATGCGGTGGACTTTATCCGTGCCACCGGATGGATACGCAAAAATCTGCCCGGTGCGCATGTCAGTGGGGGAGTGAGTAACCTTTCCTTCTCTTTCCGCGGCAATAATTACATTCGCGAGGCAATGCATGCCGTATTCCTTTACTATGCCATCCGCGAGGGCATGGATATGGGTATCGTCAATCCGGCTACTTCTGTTCTTTACACCGATATTCCCGCTGATATATTGGAACGCATAGAGGATGTGGTCTTGAACCGTCGTCCCGATGCTGCCGAGCGCCTGATAGAAACTGCCGAGCGCTTGAAAGCGGAAGCAGAGGCGGCAAAAACTTCCGGAGGAGAGCGGCAGGCTGCCGCTCATTCCCAACTTGCCTGGAGAGAGGGGACTTCTGTGGAAGAGCGGTTGAAGTATGCCTTGACAAAGGGTATTGGCGATTATCTGGAAGAAGACCTTGCCGAAGCGTTGAAACTGTATCCCAAAGCTGTTTCTATCATTGAAGGTCCGTTGATGGCGGGCATGAATCATGTCGGCGACTTGTTTGGGGCAGGCAAAATGTTCCTGCCGCAAGTAGTGAAGACGGCACGCACCATGAAGAAAGCGGTTGCCATCCTCCAGCCCGTAATCGAGTCGGAGAAAGAAGAGGGTACAACTGCTGCCGGGAAGGTGCTGTTGGCTACGGTAAAAGGTGATGTGCACGACATTGGCAAAAATATAGTCTCGGTAGTAATGGCCTGCAACGGGTACGATATAGTGGACCTTGGCGTCATGGTGTCTGCCGAAACCATTGTGCGGCATGCCATAGAGGAAAAGGTAGACATGATAGGATTGAGTGGTCTGATAACTCCTTCGCTGGATGAAATGGTGCATGTAGCCATTGAGCTGGAAAAGGCAGGTCTGGACATTCCTCTGCTGATAGGTGGTGCCACGACTTCACCGCTTCACACTGCTCTGAAGATTGCTCCGGTCTATCATGCTCCCGTAATCCATCTGAAGGACGCTTCGCAAAATGCTACAGTAGCAGCCAAACTGATGAATCCTAAGACAAAGGAGGAGCTGGAAGAAGAACTGCATGAGAAGTATCGGCAGTTGTGCGAGAAGAACTGGGGAACACAACTGCAAACAGTTTCTCTGGAAGAGGCGAGAAAAAATAAACTGAGGCTGTTTTAAGAATAAAAAATGAAGGATTAAGGATTAACCTGCGGTATATATTCCTAATATTATGCGCAATTCATTAATCCCTAATCCTTATTTTCTTCTTGTATTGTTCAAATCGTGAGGTAATATCCCTTACAAAATTATAAGTTTCGATGCCACGGAAATAACCGTTTTTGCAGACGGGGTCTGTGAAGTATTCCTCGTTGCTTTTTAGCAGAATGAAGTTTTCTACATTATCACGCCAGACATATTTGTTTTTGCCGTATTTTTCGGCCAGTGCCATGGCATCCAGCACATGGCCGATTCCGGAATTATAAGATGCCAGCACAAAGTTGATACGTTCTTCTTGGGGTATCTTGGAAAAACTTTTGGCTGTGGCGCCTATGTATTTCACGGCAGCCTTTATATTCTCTTCAGGATTCTGTTCCTTTCCTTCGGGCACCCCCATGGCTCTGGCTGTGGCGGGCATCAGCTGCATAAGTCCTTTGGCACCTGCCCAAGATACTGCGGTAGAGTCGAAGTTGGATTCTGTATATGCCAAGGATGCCAGCAGACGCCAGTCCCAATTTATCTCGGGAGCATATTTCTTGAACAAATCGTCGTAAAGGGAGATTTTCCCTTCTCGCAGGGAGAGGATGGGGGAGTGGGGAACGGCCTTGCCGATTTCAAAATATCGTTTCATGCTTGCCGTGTAGGCAGGCGAAGTCATATTCACCTCATGCCATTTGTTGGCGGCTGCTGCTAATTGCGGACAGTCTTTCCTGACTGCCCATGAGGCACGCTGGTCAAAGCTGATGGAAAGCTTGATATTCAGATTGGAATAATAAGTGGTATTGAGCTGTGCCACGTCATTGTCTGCTACGGTATAGGAGATTTTCCCTTGCGCCACTTGAGTGATGAGGTCTTCTGCACTGATACTGTCGTTGGTCACTTTATGAATGTGGATACCTCCTCCGAGTTCCTCGTCCAGATTGACTAGCCGTTCATAATATTTTCCGGGCTTCACATACACATCTTTCCCGATAAGTTCCGTCACGTCCTTCAGTGGTTTGGTACGTCCGCCGTTACGTTGCACGATGACTTGGTGGGTGATGACTTCCTCACCGCAATAAAGCAGGCTATCTTTCCACTCTTTGGTGATGGGCAGGTTGTAGGCAATGAGATCTCCTTTGCCTGCCAACAACTTCTCTATGAGCTCGTGTACATTCCGGGCCACCTCTATTCTCAGCTTCACTCCTAGGCTCCTGGCAAATTGTTCGCTGAGTTCGTACTGGAATCCCATGTCTTGGCCACGGTAGATGAAGTAGGAAGTGGAACTGTACAGTGTCAATACAACCAGTTCTCCGCTGTCCTTTATCTGTTGCAGGTCGTCCGCTTCTTCTTTTTCGGCAGGATGTCCTCCTCGGCATCCTGCCATGCAACACAACGACACCAGTAGAATCATTGATAACGGATTATTGATAATGGATAATGTATGCTTGGCGAGAGAAAATAGGTTGTTCATATTTCATAGGTTTAGTGCGTTCTTAATTATCCGTTATCAACTCTCCGTTATAAATTAATTCCCCAAATGCTTCTTGATATACATGGTCAATATATCAATAGCCACTTGGTTGTTTCCGCCTTCCGGTACAATGAGGTCGGCGTATCGTTTGCACGGCTCTATGAATTGCTGGTGCATGGGTTTCAGTATGCGAGTATAGCGCTCCATGACGGCTTCGGCTGTACGTCCGCGTTCCACCACATCGCGCTGGATTACACGAATCAGTCGTTCGTCGGGGTCAGCGTCTACAAATATCTTTAAATCCATCATGTTTCGTAGTTTCTTGTCGCACAAGGCAAGGATACCCTCGATGATGATGACTTCCCGAGGTTCGATATGGATGGTTTCGGGCTGGCGTGTACATGTCAGGTATGAATAGGTGGGCTGTTCTATACTTTTTCCTTCGCGCAGCATGGCGGCATGCCTGGAAAGAAGGCTCCACTCAAAAGCGTCGGGGTGATCAAAGTTAATGTTCTGCCGTTCTTCCACGGGCACATGGCTACTGTCCTTGTAGTAAGAGTCTTGTGGCAATAATACCACTTCACCAGCCGGTAGGCTTTCGATAATTTTACGTACGACGGTGGTCTTTCCCGAGCCGGTTCCACCTGCAATTCCTATTATTAACATCCGTTTAAGTGTATATTTGAAACAAAACCAGTATTTTTGCAGTTGTTAAGACAGCTGCTTAGGCTGACAAATATAAGGATAAATCATTTAAATAGCAAAGTTATGGTAAAGCACATTGTATTATTTAAGTTAAAAGATGAGGCACTGGCTGACGAGAAGTTAGCTGCAATGAACAGTTTCAAGTCGGCTATTGAAGCGCTTCCTGCTAAAATATCCGTTATCCGCAAGATTGAAGTCGGACTGAACGTCAATCCTGCCGAAACTTGGAGCATCGCTCTTTACAGTGAGTTTGATACGTTGGATGACGTGAAATACTATGCTACCCATCCCGATCATGTGGCTGCCGGTAAGCTCATCGCTGCTGTGAAAGAGAGCCGTGCCTGTGTGGATTATGAGATAATCGAAAATTAAAATCAGAGAACATGAAAAAATTACTGTTCCCTTTCGTTCTGTTGCTCTTCGCTGTGGCGGTGCAGGCACAGATACAAGACCCCGTCAAGTTCAATTCCGAACTGAAGATTTTGGCTGCCGATGAAGCGGAGGTCGTTTTTACGGCTGCTATTGACAAGGGCTGGCATGTCTATTCCACTAATCTGGGTGATGGTGGTCCTATCTCGGCGACTTTCAATGTGGAGAAAATTTCCGGAGCGGAAGTAGTGGGTAAACTAAAGCCCATGGGCAAGGAAATTTCTACTTTCGACAAGCTGTTCGAAATGAAGGTGCGTTATTTTGAGAATACAGCCCAATTTGTGCAGAAGCTGAAATTGACGGGTGGTGCCTATCAGCTGGAAGGGTATCTGGAATATGGTGCCTGCAACGATGAAAATTGTCTGCCGCCCACACAAGTGCCTTTCCAATTCTTTGGTAAGGCAGAAGGGGCTGCAAAAGAAGCTGTCGTTGCTGGGGCTGAAACGAAAGTCGAAGAGCAGCCAGCAAAGCAGGAAGCTGACACCGATGCAGCTTCTGGGGTTGCCATCGCCAGTGTGGACGGTCCGACAGAGATTAATGTAACGGACAAGGTAGACCTCTGGAAGCCGGTCGTCAATGAACTGCAATCTTTGGGCGAAACTACTTCGCAGGAAGATATGTCCTGGATTTATATCTTTATTACCGGATTTGTCGGTGGATTGCTGGCGCTCTTCACTCCTTGTGTATGGCCCATTATCCCGATGACTGTCAGCTTCTTCCTGAAGCGTAGTAAGGATAAGAAGAAGGGTATTCGTGATGCATGGACGTATGGTGCTTCCATCGTAGTGATTTATGTGACGCTCGGACTGGCCATTACGCTGATTTTCGGAGCCAGCGCACTGAACGCACTCTCTACGAATGCAGTATTCAATATTCTTTTCTGTTTGATGCTGGTTGTATTTGCGGCTTCTTTCTTCGGAGCGTTTGAAATAACATTGCCCTCCAAATGGAGTACGGCTGTAGACAGTAAAGCCGAGGCGACAAGTGGTTTGCTCAGTATCTTCTTGATGGCGTTTACCTTGTCGCTGGTATCTTTCTCCTGCACGGGACCTATTATCGGATTCTTGCTGGTACAGGTTTCCACAACGGGTAGTGTGGTGGCTCCCGCCATCGGCATGCTGGGCTTTGCCATAGCTTTGGCATTGCCTTTCACGCTGTTTGCTTTATTCCCGTCTTGGTTGAAGTCCATGCCCAAATCCGGCGGATGGATGAATATCATCAAGGTGACGCTTGGTTTCTTGGAGCTGGCCTTTGCCCTGAAGTTCCTTTCAGTAGCCGATTTGGCTTATGGTTGGCGTATCCTCGACCGTGAAACGTTCCTTGCCTTGTGGATTGTACTTTTTGCGCTGCTTGGTTTCTACTTGTTGGGCAAAATCAAGTTCCCGCACGATGATGACGATACGAAGGTCAGCGTACCCCGTTTCTTCATGGCGTTGGCCTCACTGGCATTTGCGGTGTATATGATTCCCGGTTTGTGGGGAGCTCCGTTGAAGGCAGTCAGTGCTTTTGCGCCGCCCATGCAGACGCAGGATTTCAATCTTTACAATAATGAGGTACATGCCAAGTTTGATGATTACGACCTCGGTATGGAGTATGCCCGCCAGCATGGCAAGCCCGTGATGCTCGACTTCACCGGCTACGGCTGCGTGAACTGCCGTAAGATGGAGCTTGCCGTATGGACCAACCCGAAGGTGAGCGATATTATCAATAACGACTATGTGCTTATCACGCTCTACGTGGACAACAAGACCCCGCTTCCTTCTCCCGTGAAGATTGTGGAGAACGGCACGGAACGCACGCTGCGCACCGTAGGCGACAAATGGAGCTATCTGCAGCGTGTCAAGTTCGGCGCCAATGCGCAGCCCTTCTACGTGCTGATTGACAACGAAGGCAAGCCGCTCAACAAGTCCTACTCCTACGACGAGGATATACCTAAGTATATCGAGTTCCTGCAGACCGGACTGGAGAATTATAAGAAAGAGAAATAAATAGAATTGGAAAAAGGATGCTTGTAAAAAGGCATCCTTTTTTCACTAAATCCCCTTTTTGTATGAAACACATTATAGACATTGATGCTTGGGAACGCCGGGATAACTACGGCTTTTTCCGTGGATTTGCAAACTCTTGGTATTCTGTCACCACTGAGATTGATTGCACAGAAGCCAGCGCTTCCGCCCGAGCGATGAAGCGTTCCTTTTTCCTTTATTATCTTTACGCAGTGTTGCGTTCGGCCAATGAAGTTGATGAGCTGCGTTACCGTACAGACAAGGAAGGCCGGGTAGTTTTTCACGACCGTGTGGACATCATCTCTCCGATAGCCGTTCCTGGAAAGACCTTCTATACTGTGCGCATTCCCTATCACGAGGATTTTGAGCGTTTTTATGCCGAGGCCTTTGCTCTGATAACGAATATACCTGAAGACGGTGATCCGTATGGAGCTGAAAAAGTGCTGGCAAGTCAGGGTGATTACGATGTAGTCCATCTGAGTGCGGTTCCAAAAATGTATTTCACCTCCATTAGTTACACGATTGCCGAAGTCGGTAATGGTTGCAGTTATCCTCTGATGACTGCCGGAAAAGTTGTGACTCGCGAAGGACGTCTGGTATTGCCGCTTTCCATCTACGTCAACCATGCTTTTGTAGACGGTTCGCATCTTACCTCCTTCTTCGGAAAGGTAGAGAAGTATTTGAAGGAAATTAATTCTCCTATGCCAAGATTATTTAATTAATTACTAACTTGTCCCGATTTTAGTGGGACACTAATGCCTATCGTGCCGTACATTGGGACACAAAACATCATCTGGGCCAGCTATAGGAATAGATAGAATAACGTTTTCTGTTTGAAGCGAGTAACGTGTTTTTTCTTCCTTGATTTATATCTGAAAAGTAAGCGTATATTAAATTCTTCATTGAAATTTAATATGCGCTTTTTGGTGTATGAGAAAAGAAAAATCTATCTTTGTCCATAGTCGTTAATTTGAATGCAAACAGAAGATTTTGTATAATTGAACAAACTTCGACAGCATTATAATCCAATTATCAGAGATATGGGAAAGAACCTCTTTGTGCACATAAAGGTATTTGTTTTGCCGGTTTTTCTGCTGTTTGTTTCGTCTTTTCTCCTACATGCACAGAAAAAAGATTTTACTACTTGGACGAATCTCGGTTTTGAATATAAATTGCGTTCGGCATTTGCTGTTTCCGCTGCTCTGGAGTGGCGCACGAAGGATGATTTTGGGAAAACAGACCGATGGGGATTGCAGGTGGGAGGAAGCTACAAGCCGCTGTCCTTCTTGAAGCTCGGAGCAGGATATGAGACACATTATCGTAACCGGGGAACGGATGGATGGAAGTTTCGGCATCGCTACCATGTAGACGGAACCTTGTCTGCTCGTGTGCAAAGGGTAAAACTGTCCTTGCGTGAGCGCTTTCAGCATACGTTCGATGGATATGAGGACGAGTTCCGCATGCGCTCGTGTGCGAAGGTGGCATATGACATTCCGAAGTGTAAGTTGGAGCCGTATGCTTCGGTCGAAATGTATAATGGTTTGAATAGGACAGAGCATTTTGGAGTAAAGCGGATGCGTTATCGCGGGGGAATCACGTTGCCTTTGTCCGAGCGCTGGGAGGCGGACCTCTTTTATTGCAGGCAGTGGGAGCAGGATAAGCGGAAGAATATAGTAGGAGTGGAGTGTGCTTATAGCTTCTGAGAGTGGAGCCTGTCAGTATCGACAGCCCATCCCAGGAATATCCAACGCCATCCGAAGTAAGCGCCTGTCTTGTTGTGCGGGTTGGGCGAGAAACGGAGCCGCTGGTCGTCATTACCTACGGAGTAGTATTCGTAATTGGTGAAATGGTCGAGCATCAGGGCGTAATTGTATTGGTTGGGGCTGATATAGGTGGTGTCGAAGTCGCTGAAATTGAGGAATTTCTTCAGTGATTTTCCGAAGGTGTTCTTATGCACGACGCTGTCGTACGCAATAGGATTGTTCTCCTTGTTTTGTGCAAACAATGAGAATGTAAATAATATCCATAAGCAGAAAAAGCCTCCTCTTTGCATCTTGTTGTTCTCTCTCATCTATACAAAGCTAAATAAAATAACCGGTTTTAAACAGTATCTCGCTAATTTTTCTCTGAAAAAGGTATTAATAATTTGTAGTTTTCAATCGGAATGACTAATATTGAACGTTTTATTAAGCGAATTTATGAGTCAGAACCAGATAAAGGAGAATACTATATGAAGAAGATTATCAATCCGTGGAAAGATATGGAGGGGTACAACTGTTTCGGTTGCTCTCCCGACAATGAAGCAGGTGTGAGAATGGAGTTTTATGAGGACGGCGACGAGGTGGTGAGTATCTGGAAGCCGCGTCCGGAGTATCAAGGATGGCTGAATACGTTGCATGGAGGCATTCAATCCGTATTGCTGGATGAAATCTGTGGCTGGGTAGTGTTCCGCAAGTTGCAGACCGGTGGGGTAACATCGAAAATGGAGACCCGATTCCGCAAATCCATATCAACCAACGACGCGCACGTGGTACTGCGGGCTTCGCTTCGGGAGCAGAAACGGAATATTGCCATTATAGAAGCGCATCTGTACAATAGCATGGGAGAGCTTTGTACGGAAGCTACATGCACCTACTTCACCTTTCCGAAGGAGAAAGCGGAAGCGGAAATGCATTTTCATAGCTGCGAAGTGGAGCAGGAGGAAATATTGCCGTTGATTTGATTGATTCACCACATATTATTCTTGTTTTAACCTGTGGCAATTGGTGTAATTCGTGGTGGATAAGATGAATTTGAAAGAGAAATCAAACTTTTTGTGATAAATCTTTTGGAGTTTCAAACTTTTAGTTTACTTTTGTCGCATTAAAATCCAAAAAATATGAAGAATATCGTTGCACATCATCACCATCATCATCCTAACGAATAACTCGGTGGGCGTATGAGTGTATATGTACAACAGATGACATAACAGACGAGGCTTGCCGAATATTGGTAAGCCTCGTTTTGTTTTCTGTCATCTCATTCAAAATAGTAAATCGTGAAATAGTAAATAACCTTATGTTAAGAATTGCAGTACAAGCTAAGGGTCGTCTGTATGACGAGACCATGTCGTTTTTGGGAGAATCGGATATAAAGTTGAGTGCCATGAAGCGCTCGTTGTTGGTTCAGTCGTCAAACTTTCCTCTTGAAGTGTTGTTTCTGAGGGATGACGACATTCCGCAGTCTGTGGCTACCGGAGTGGCTGATATAGGAATTGTGGGTGAGAATGAATTTGTTGAGAAGAATGAGGATGCAGAGATAATCAAGCGTCTGGGATTTAGTAAGTGTCGTTTGTCTCTCGCCATGCCGAAGGATATTGAGTATCCGGGGGTGAAGTGGTTTCACGGAAAGAAGATTGCGACATCTTATCCGGGTATCCTTTCCGGCTTTTTGAAAGAGAATGGGGTGAATGCGGAGATACACGTCATTACGGGGTCGGTAGAAGTGGCGCCGGGCATCGGTCTGGCAGATGCCATTTTCGATATTGTAAGTTCCGGTTCTACGCTGGTGAGCAACCGCCTGAAGGAAGTGGAGGTTGTGATGAAGTCCGAAGCCCTGCTGATTGGTAACAGGAACCTGAGCGAGGAAAAGCAAGAGATATTGAGGGAGCTGTTGTTCCGTATGGATGCTGTGAAGACAGCCGAAGATAAGAAGTATGTGCTGATGAATGCCCCGAAAGAGAAACTGGATGAGATTGTCTCTGTACTTCCGGGCATGAAGAGCCCCACGGTGATGCCTTTGGCACAAGAAGGCTGGTGCTCGGTACATACCGTACTCGACGAGAAGTGTTTCTGGGAGATTATCGGAAAGTTGAAGGCATTGGGGGCGGAAGGCATTCTGGTGCTGCCGATTGAGAAAATGATAATTTAAAGCCTCGAGGATGTGTCAAAAGTATATAAACGCTTTCTTTATGTTACGACATTAGGTACGAATTACGCGAAATAGCGCGGAATCGGTAAAATGAATCCGTGAAATCCGCGCCTAATAGAAAGTCTTCAGAGAGTTTTGACACACCTCCAATAATATCATGGTTTATGCATAAATCTTTAAAAACATGTCATTATGATATTGATTAGTAATCCCGATAAATCCCAGTGGCAAGAGATCCTGAAACGTCCGGTGATGAATACGGAGAATCTGTTTGATACGGTACGGAGCGTTATTGACCGTGTGAAGGCAGAGGGAGACCGTGCTGTACTGGATTATGAAGAAAAATTTGATAAAGTGGTACTGGCCTCGCTGGCAGTGTTGGAAGAGGAACAGCAGGAAGCGGAAAACCTGGTGAGTGAAGACTTGAAAGCGGCCATTCGCTTGGCAAAGCAGAACATCGAGACTTTCCACGCCGCACAACGTTTTGAGGGCAAGAAGGTGCAGACCCAACCGGGAGTGACCTGCTGGCAGAAAGCGGTTGCCATAGAAAAAGTGGGATTGTATATTCCCGGAGGAACTGCTCCGCTGTTCTCTACGGTACTGATGCTAGCTGTTCCTGCCAAGATTGCCGGATGCAAGGAGATTGTTCTCTGCACCCCTCCGGGACGTGACGGAAAGGTACATCCCGCTGTGCTGTTTGCCGCAAAAGTGGCAGGTGTCAACCGGATTTTCAAGGCTGGCGGCATACAAGCCATTGCCGCTATGGCATACGGAACGGAGAGTGTACCTAAGGTTTACAAGATATTCGGTCCGGGAAATCAGTATGTTACGGCTGCCAAACAGCTTGTGAGCTTGCGTGATGTGGCGATAGATATGCCGGCAGGACCTTCGGAAGTAGAAGTATTGGCTGACGAAACTGCTAATCCGGTTTTTGTTGCTGCCGACTTATTGAGCCAGGCGGAGCACGGAGTGGACAGCCAGGCTATATTAATCACTACCTCTGTCGAATTGCAACAAGCTGTAAAGGTGGAAGTAGAACGCCAACTAGCCTTACTGCCACGTAAAGAGATTGCCGAAAAGTCTCTTGCCAACAGCAAACTGATTGTTGTGGACAGTATGAAAGAAGCCATCGAACTGACCAACGCATATGCTCCCGAGCATCTTATCATAGAAACCAAAGATTACCTTTCCTTGGCAGAACGTATTGTGAATGCCGGTTCCGTATTCTTGGGTTCCCTCACTCCAGAGAGTGCGGGAGATTATGCTTCGGGCACAAACCACACCTTGCCGACAAACGGCTATGCCAAAGCATACAGCGGTGTCAGCCTCGACAGCTTTATCCGCAAGATAACCTTCCAGGAGATAAAGCCGGAAGGGCTGAATAGCATCGGTCCTGCTATTGAGTTGATGGCTGCCAATGAACAGCTGGATGCGCATAAGAATGCCGTGAGTGTGAGACTTCTTTAATTGATAGTTGATAATGGATAATTATTGTTGTCATTATCTATTATCAATCGTCAATTATCAATCGTTAATTATCCATTATCAACTAATAAAGTGAAAACATTACAAGAACTTACCCGTCCGAATATCTGGCGTCTGAAGCCTTATTCTTCAGCACGTGACGAATATAATGGTGTTGCAGCATCCGTTTTTCTTGATGCAAACGAGAATCCTTATAATATGCCGCACAACCGTTATCCCGATCCTATGCAGCGGGAACTAAAGACAGAATTGTCTAAAATTAAAAAGGTGAGTCCCGATTCCATCTTCTTGGGGAATGGCAGTGACGAAGCTATCGATTTGGTGTTTCGTGCTTTTTGTGAACCCCGTGTGGACAATGTAGTAGCTATAGACCCTACCTATGGCATGTATCAAGTCTGTGCAGATGTCAATGATGTGGAGTATCGTAAGGTGCTGCTTGATGAGGATTTCCAGTTCTCTGCCGACAAGCTTCTGACAGCTGTGGATGAGCATACCAAACTGATTTTTATCTGCTCCCCCAACAATCCCACCGGAAATGATTTGCTCCGTAGCGAGATTGAAACGCTAATCCGTCAGTTTGACGGGCTGGTGATACTGGATGAGGCATACAATGACTTCTCCGAGGCACCTTCCTTGCTCGAAGAATTGGTCAATTATCCAAACCTCATTGTGCTGCAAACCTTCTCCAAAGCATGGGGATGCGCTGCCATCCGTCTGGGTATGGCATTTGCTTCACCGGAGATTATCGGCATCCTCAATAAAATAAAGTATCCCTATAACGTGAACCAGTTGACGCAGAAGCAGGCGATGGAAATGCTTTACCGTTATTATGAAATAGAACGTTGGGTGAAGACGTTGAAGGAAGAACGGGAAATCTTGGAAGCGGAGTTTGCCGTATTGCCATGTACGGTGAAGATGTTCCCCTCTCATGCCAATTTTTTCTTGGCCCGTGTAACGGATGCTGTGAAAATTTACAATTATTTGGTAGGCAAGGGCATTATTGTCCGCAACCGTAATTCTGTTTCACTCTGTGGAAATTGCCTGCGGGTGACAGTAGGAACGAGAGGTGAGAATGAAAAGTTGATTGAAGCGCTGAAAGCATTTACGATTTGAGCATTTATCATTTATGAAGAAAAAAGTTCTTTTTATAGACCGTGACGGAACATTAGTCATTGAGCCGCCGATTGATTATCAGTTAGACTCTCTGGAAAAGTTGGAGTTTTATCCGAAAGTGATGCGTAATCTTGGTTTTATCCGCAGCAAGCTGGATTTTGATTTTGTGATGGTGACCAATCAAGACGGGCTCGGTACAGTTTCCTTTCCGGAAGAGACCTTTTGGCCGGCACACAACCTGATGATGAAGACATTGGAAGGCGAAGGCATCACCTTCGACGATATCTGCATAGATCGAAGCATGCCTGACGACAATGCACCGACCCGCAAGCCGCGTACCGGAATGCTTACCAAGTATCTCGATAACCCGGACTACGATTTGTCCCACAGCTTCGTCATCGGCGACCGATCTACGGATGTGGAACTGGCAAAGAATTTAGGCTGCCGCGCCATTCTTCTGCAAGATGACACGGCATCATTGAAACCCGTTTCCGAAGGTGATGGTGCTGCTTGTGACGGGCTTGAAGATTACTGTGCCCTCGCCACCAAGGATTGGGATAAGGTGGCCGAATTCCTCTTTGCCGGTGAGCGTACAGCGGAAGTACGTCGCGCTACCAAGGAGACAGATATATACGTATTCTTGAATCTGGATGGCGATGGGCATTGCGACATCGCGACCGGACTGGGATTCTTTGACCACATGCTGGAACAGATAGGCAAGCACGGTGGCATAGACCTTACTATCCGTGTGAAAGGTGACCTCGAAGTGGACGAGCATCACACCATTGAAGATACTGCCCTTGCTCTGGGTGAGTGTCTATACCAAGCCTTAGGCAATAAGCGGGGCATTGAACGCTATGGTTATGCCCTTCCTATGGACGACTGCCTTTGCCAGGTGTGTCTTGACTTTGGTGGACGCCCGTGGCTGGTATGGGATGCCGAGTTCAAGCGCGAGAAGGTAGGAGACATGCCTACAGAAATGTTCCTGCACTTCTTCAAATCCTTGAGCGATGCTGCCCGGATGAATCTTAATGTAAAAGCTGAAGGACAGAACGAACATCATAAGATAGAGGGTATTTTCAAGGCGCTGGCACGTGCATTGAAGATGGCGGTGAAGAGGGATATTTATCACTTTGAACTGCCAAGCTCGAAAGGAGTGCTGTAAAAAGGAGATAGAGGATGAACTGTTCCTCCATCTTCTACATCTTATTAAACTTTTCCGTATCTTTGCCAACGAAAAGGTATACAGACGAAGAATTATGTCACACTTGGCTCCCCTCATAGCTGATTTAGCTCTGATATTGATTTGTGCGGGGATTATGACCCTGCTTTTTAAGAAGTTGAAGCAACCGCTGGTATTAGGATATGTAGTTGCAGGATTCCTTGCCAGCCCTCACATGGCCTATACACCGTCGGTGATTGACACGGCTAATATACAGACTTGGGCGGATATAGGTGTTATTTTCCTGCTGTTTGCACTGGGATTGGAATTCAGTTTCAAGAAGATTGTGAAAGTGGGAGGGGCAGCGATTATTGCTGCGTGTACTATCATCTTTTGTATGATATTGTTGGGTGTGGCTGTAGGTACCGGTTTTGGCTGGAAACGGATGGACTGTATCTTTCTGGGTGGTATGATTGCCATGTCGTCCACCACCATTATCTATAAGGCGTTTGATGATTTAGGGATGCGCAAGAAGCAGTTCACGGGATTGGTGCTCAGTGTGCTTATTCTAGAGGATATTCTTGCCATCGTATTGATGGTGATGCTCTCCACGATGGCAGTCAGTCATAACTTCGAGGGTATGGAGATGTTGGAGAGTATTGCCAAATTGCTGTTCTTTTTGATACTTTGGTTCGTGGTGGGTATTTATCTCATTCCCGGATTGCTGAAGCGGTGCCGGAAGCTGATGAGTGAGGAAACCTTGCTGATTGTATCTCTCGGACTCTGTTTCGGTGTGGTGGTGATGGCTGCTCGTACGGGGTTCTCGGCTGCTTTCGGCGCATTTATTATGGGCTCCATTCTTGCCGAAACAGTAGAGGCGGAGAGCATAGAGCGGTTGGTGAAGCCGGTCAAGGACTTGTTCGGTGCCATCTTCTTCGTATCTGTCGGCATGATGGTAGATCCGGCTATGATTACAGAGTATGCTGGACCTATTATCGTGATTACTTTGGCGGTCATTCTCGGGCAATCCCTCTTCGGTACATTGGGTATGTTGCTGGCAGGGCAACCGCTGAAGACGGCCATGCAGTGCGGTTTCAGTCTGACGCAAATAGGTGAGTTTGCCTTTATCATAGCTTCCCTGGGTGTATCGTTGCGCGTCACCAGTCATTTCTTGTATCCTATCGTGGTGGCGGTGTCTGTCATCACTACTTTCCTAACTCCTTATATGATTCGTTTGGCAGATCCAGCTTCCAATCTTGTGGATACGCATTTACCGGAAAAATGGAGAAAGTTCTTGACCCGCTATGCTTCTGGTTCTCAGACCATGAATCATGAAAGTCTGTGGAGGAAGTTGATTTTTGCATTGGTCAGGATTACGGTTGTATATTCCATCATTTGTGTGGCGGTGATAGCTTTGGCATTCCGTTTTTTGGTGCCTTTTGTACATGAGGGTCTGCCCGGTGGATGGGGCTCTTTGCTGGCTGCCTTTATCATCATTCTGTGTATAGCTCCGTTTCTGCGTGCTATCATGCTTAAAAAGAATCACTCGGAAGAGTTCATGACTTTATGGAGGGATAACCGTGGGAATCGGGCACCGTTGGTGGCTACCATTGTACTGCGTTTACTGCTGGGTGTCTCGTTTGTCATGTTCGTTATAGCTGGTTTATTCAAGATGTCTGTGGGGTTGGTATTTGGAGTGGCGGTGTTATTGGTGACTTTGATGATACTCTCCCGTCAGTTGAAGAAGCAGTCTATCATGATAGAGAGGACATTCTTCCAGAATCTGCGGTACCGCGACATGCGTGCCGAGTATATGGGAGAGAAGAAACCGGAGTATGCGGGGCGTCTGCTTTCACGCGACCTGCACTTGACGGATTTTGAGATTTCCGGTGAGTCGGAATGGGCAGGCAGGACATTGGCAGAGCTGAATTTTGGAAAGAAATACGGCATCCATGTGGTCTCCATTCTTCGGGGCAAGAAACGGATTAATATTCCCGGGGCGTCTGTCCGTCTTTTCCCGCAGGACAAGATACAGGTTATTGCTACGGATGAGGAATTGAACACCTTCGGTCTAGAGATGGATAAAGTATCTGCCATGAATGCGGATGTGATAGAGAAGAGTGAAATGATTCTACGACAGTTCTATGTGGACGGGCAATCTCCTTTCTTGAACAAGACCTTGAAAGAGGCAGGAATACGGGAGAAATATCACTGCTTGATTGCCGGTGTGGAACGGGGAGGGGAGACCTTGCATGCTCCCGACCCGCATGAACCTTTTGTAGAGGGGGATGTGGTATGGATTGTAGGCGAGAGTGCCGATGTGTACAAACTGGTTGGCCTGAAATGTGAAGGTTTCGACATGGGGTAAGGTGTGCCTCATGAACACTAATCAGAGTTTGTTCAATATTTTGTCCATTACCCAGTTGGTAAGAGTAGCGCTTTCGCCGTCACAGTTGCAGATTGACTTGCCCAGTAGGTGGTCTACCACTGCTTGAATAAGCGGTTGTTGGACGTAGGTGGGATTTTCGACAATGATTTCTTCACGTCCTCTTTCTGTGTGTAGCGCAATGGGGGCATAAGTAAACACGGAGAAACAAATCATGCCTTTGTCTCCAATGATTTCTATACGATCTTCGCGGGCAGATTCGTGGGCGACAAAACACCAAGAACCGCTGCCCACCAGTCCGTTGTCAAACTGGAAACATGCGCTTAGGGTGTCCTCGGCAGGATATAGTCCGCCACGGTTGCTCTTGTATCCGCTGGCTTCGAGGATGCATCCGAAGATTTCCTGTAACAAATCTATCTGGTGGGGTGCAAGATCATAAAAGTATCCTCCACCGGCAATGTCCGGTTGCACACGCCACGGTAGGTTTTCCTTGTTATGGTCGAGGTCGCGGGGAGGCTGGGCAAAACGGATTTGAATGTTGATGACGTTGCCAATGTGCCCCTCCTCGACCAGTGACTTTACCTTTAGGAAGTAGGGCAGATAGCGGCGGTAATATGCAACAAAACATGGAACACCCGTTTCTTTGGAAATGCGGTTGATGCGGCAGCATTCTTCGTAGGTAACGGCCATCGGCTTCTCTATGTAGACTGGTTTTCCTGCCTTCATGGACATGATGGCGTACGTAGCATGTGAAGAAGGAGGAGTGGCAATGTACACAGCGTTCACCTCATCGTCATCAATCAGCTCCTGGGCATCGTCATACCATTTGGGAATTCCTCTTTCTTTGGCATAGGTCTTGGCCTTGTCGCCATTTCGGCTCATGACGGCTACTACTTCAGAGTTCTCTATTTTCTGAAATGCCGGTCCACTTTTGTATTTGGTCACTTCTCCGCAACCGATGAATCCCCATTTTATTATTCTCTCGCTCATAATCTTTCTCTTATTTTACTCTTCCTCAAAATCGAATTCAAAGTCGAAATCATCCAGAAATTCCGGCTCCGTAAATTCTTCCAGACTCCGGCGGTCTTTTTTCGTTGGCCGTCCAGTACCTTTGGCGCGGTTGACAAAACCGCTGACACGGCTCATCTCCAGCAGTTCATATTGTTCCGGAGTCGTTACATTCTCCATCATTTCGGCCACTAATTTTGCGCCGACACGCTTTTCGATGGGTTGCAGTACTTTGAAAGAGTAGGTGACGGGGGGCTTGCGCACCTGGATGATGTCTCCCGGTTTCACTGTACGGGCAGCCTTTGCCAGTGCGCCATTGATGCTGATGCGTCCTTTTTTGCAAGCTTCGGCGGCTATGGTACGCGTCTTGAAGATGCGTACGGCCCACATCCATTTGTCAATTCTGGCTTCGTTCATTTCTTGTTATATTGATTCATGGTGATATCTATGCCCGCCAAGCAGAAACTTTTGATGATTTCTCCGGCTGTTTCCAGTCTCTCGTCCATTGTTTTCCAATCTTCATCGGTAAAATGTCCCAACACATAGTCAATCTGTCCGCCACGGGGAAAGTCATTGCCGATGCCGAAACGCAGGCGTGCATAATTCTGGGTTCCCAGAGTTGCTGCAATATGTTTAAGGCCGTTATGTCCCGCATCGCTTCCCTTACTTTTTAGGCGCAGTGTGCCGAAAGGTAGTGCAAGGTCATCTACTACTATCAATACATTCTCCAATGGAATGTTTTCCTTTTGCATCCAGTAGCGTACGGCGTTGCCGCTGAGGTTCATAAAGGTAGAAGGCTTCAGCAGTAACAGTTGGCGTCCTTTGACTGACAGTGTTGCGGTGAAGCCATAACGTCCGTCGGTAAAAGTGGCACCTGCTGCTTTGGCTAGAGTATCTGCTACCATGAATCCGATGTTGTGGCGGGTCTCATGATATTCGGGGCCGATATTGCCCAATCCTACAATTAAATATTTCATTATCAGTGATTCAAGTCAATTATCTTTCTTCCTTAAGAGGGAAATGAGCAGTAAAAAAAGAACGCGGACTATCGCAACTTTCCGCGGAAATCAGTATGAAATCTGCGTTGGCTGCGTTAATCCGCGTTCCCGAATATTTAGTCTTTTTTGGAAAGAATCGATTAGTTACCTGCAGCAGCGGCGGCACCTCTTGCAGCACGAGTCAGCTTAACGGCGCATACAACAGCCTCTTTGGCATTCAGCAATTCCAATCCTTCGTATTGCAATTCGCCAACTTTGACAGTCTTACCAAGTCCCAAGTGAGCAACGTTAATAGTCAGTCTTTCAGGAATTACGTTATACAAAGCTTTTACTTTCAGCTTGCGCATCTGGAGTACCAGCTTACCACCGGCCTTAACACCTTCTGCCAAACCTTCCATCTGCACTGGAACTTCCATGACAATGGGCTTAGCCTCGTCGATTTGATAAAAGTCAACGTGCAGGATAGTGTCCTTTACGGGGTGGAATTGGATATCTTTCATAATGGCATTTACTTTTTTGCCATCAATCACCAAGTCTACTACGTAGATGTGCGGAGTGTAAACCAAGTTACGCAGACCTTCTGCAGGTACAGTAAAGTGAACATTTTCACCTGCACCATAAAGTACACAAGGTACACCGTTGTTTTTACGGATAGCTTTCAAAGCTCTTGCTTGTTCCGAAGAACGTTCTGCAATTGTTCTTGCAGTTCCTTTTACTTCAATTGATCTCATTTTTTAATTGTGTTACTCTAAATTAAGTATTATTTTTGCTTAATTCACCATCACACGATGTGGCTTGCCACACGATGTTGCAAAAAAGCGGTGCAAAATTACAGCTTCTTTTTGAATTTTCAAAAGTTTATAACTTAAAATTCAATGTCTATTTTGATTTCTTCGTCCAGAGGATAGGTTTTTTCTTCTTGCGGCACTTCTTCTTTGGACGTTTCGGGAGCTTCTATCTCGTCGTCAGCGGCATGTCTTGTGTAGCAACCCTGCTGTTCCTGGATAAAGCCGATGGCCTGCTGGAGTCCGTTCATGAACTTTTCAAAATCTTCTTTGTATAGAAAGATTTTGTGCTTTTCGAAACTTACTTGCGAGTCGTCTCCCTCGCCCATCACAATTTTTTTGCTTTCCGTAATGGCGAGAAACATTTCGTCTTTTCTGTTTTTCTTGACGTCTAAATAGTAGATGCGCTTACCTGCTTTGATGGATTGGGAGAATACGATCTCCTTGTCGTTCATGTCCGGTGCGTTTTTCTTCTTAAAGTCTTCCATATTATAATAGGTCTCAAATTTGATATTATCACCTTAAAACTTGTATCTCGTAGCTTTTAGCTCTTTATCGGGCTCAAAATTGACGATTTTTTTTAAACTGTCAAAAGAAAAAGGCCGGATATTCAATATCTGCATTAAAAAATGTGATTTATTTATGTAAACTCATTAAAATTGTCTACTTTTGCACCTTGTTAAAACACTAGTATTTACTTTAGAATTATGATCAACAGAGTTCTTATTCGTCTTAAGATTATACAGATTGTATATGCTTATTATCAGAATGGCAGTAAAAATTTAGACTCAGCGGAGAAAGAATTGTTCTTTAGCCTTTCAAAGGCATACGACCTCTACAACTACCTGCTGATGCTGATGATAGCTTTGACGAACTACGCACAAAAACGTATTGATGCGGCAAAAGCTAAGCTGGCTCCTACTGCCGAGGAGTTGTATCCCAACATGAAATTTGTGGAAAACAAGTTCATAGCCCAGTTGGAAGTGAACAAACAGTTGACGGAATTCATCGCCAACCAAAAACGTACATGGGCCAATGATGAGGATTTCGTTAAGGGATTGTATGAGAAAATTGTGGAATCTGATATATATAAGGAATATATGGCTTCTTCGGACGATTCTTACGAATGCGACCGTGAATTGTGGAGAAAGCTGTATAAGACTTTTGTCTTCAACAACGAAGCTTTGGACAATGTGCTCGAAGACCAGAGTCTCTACTGGAATGACGACAAGGAGATTGTGGATACTTTCGTGCTGAAAACTGTCAAGCGTTTCGAAGAGAAGAATGGTGCCAACCAGGAGCTTCTGCCAGAGTTCAAGGATGAGGAAGACCAGGAATTTGCACGTCGTTTGTTCCGCCGTACTATTTTGAACTGTGACTATTACCGTCACCTTATCAGCGAGAATACCCGTAATTGGGACTTGGACCGTGTAGCCTTTATGGATGTTGTAATCATGCAGAGTGCCTTGGCCGAAATATTAAGTTTCCCGAACATTCCGGTGAGTGTTTCGTTAAACGAATATGTGGATATTGCCAAAGTTTACAGCACGGCCAAAAGCGGTAGTTTTGTAAACGGTACATTGGACGGAATAGTTAATCAATTGAAAAAAGAAGGTAAGTTGACGAAAAACTAATACCTTTGTTTAATAATAGAAACCAAAACTGAGTATTTATGAACTTAATGACTGTATTTTTCCTGCAAGCTCCCGTTGCAGGCCCAGCTGCTAATGGTAGCATGATGTGGATTATGCTGATAGCCATGTTCGTTATAATGTATTTCTTTATGATTCGTCCTCAAAACAAGAAGCAAAAGGAAATAGCAAACTTCCGTAAATCGCTTCAAGTGAATCAGAAAGTAATCACAGCCGGTGGTATCCATGGTGTTATCAAGGAAATCAACGACAATGACGTGGTGCTTGAAATCGCTTCTAACGTTAAGATTCGTATAGACAAGAATTCTATTTTTGCTGCAGCTGCTGATGCGAACAGCAGTCAGGCATCTAAATAATGGAATGTGAGCCTATGTTTGAACGTAGGAACATACAACGTACATATCTGAGGATATCAAGAGAAGTGAAGGACTTTCTGCTTAGCGATAAAAGCAGAGAGTTCTTCATTTTTTTGTTTTTCTTCTTTGTAGCCGGTGGTTTCTGGCTTTTGCAGACCCTGAACAACGATTATGAGGCAGACTTTTCCATACCGGTGCGGCTGAAGGGAGTACCCAATAATGTAGTGATTACTTCTGAACCTGCTTCAGAACTCCGCATCAAGGTAAAAGATAAGGGAACGGTACTGCTCAACTACATGTTGGGAAAGAGCTTTTATCCCGTGATTCTCGATTATGCCGATTATAAGGGCGTGGATAATCAAGTAAGGATATATCCCCCGCAGTTTGAAAAGAAAGTGCTGAACCAGTTGAATGCCTCTACCCGCTTGCTTTCCATGAAGCCGGACACATTGGAGTACATCTACTCGACGGGAGCTTCCAAACTGGTTCCGGTGAAGTTGCGCGGCACATTGAGTGCTGGGCGTGAGTATTACCTTTCGGATACGATATTCAGTCCCGATTCCGTATTGGTGTATGCACCGCAAGGCGTGTTGGATACGATTACTGTTGCTTGTACGCAACCGGTGAAGCTGGAAGATATATCGGATACCTTGAGGCAGCAAGTCTCTCTGCGTATTCAGAAAGGTGTGAAGTTTGTGCCTTCTTCCATCGAGATGATGCTTCCGGTGGATATTTATACGGAAAAGACAGTGGAGGTGCCGTTGCGTGGCGTTAACTTTCCTGCCGACAAGGTGCTACGTGCTTTCCCTTCCAAGGTACAGGTTACGTTTCAGGTCGGTCTGAGTCATTTCAGGCAGATTAACGCTGATGATTTTCATATTTACGTGTCTTATGAGGAACTGCTTCACCTGGGGTCCGACAAGTATACGGTAAAGATTAAGAATCTGCCGAAAGGGGTGAGTCAGGTGCGCTTCAATCCGGCACAGGTGGATTTCCTGATAGAGCAAGTTTCTCCTGATTATGGCGATTAAAATAGGTATAACCGGTGGTATCGGTAGCGGAAAAAGTATGGTATCCCGGCTGCTGGAAGTACTGGGTGTTCCCGTCTATATCTCGGACTTGGAGACGAAAAGGCTGATGGCATCCGATTTATTTATCCGTGAGGAGTTATCTGCCTTGCTTGGTGCGGAAGTGTATGCCGGTGGCACGCTGAACAAGCCTTTGTTGGCGTCTTATCTTTTCAGCAGTCCGGAGCATGCCAAAGAAATCAACGGTATCGTTCATCCTCGTGTAAAGGAGGATTTCAGGCGGTGGGCACAATGCCACGCTGCTTCTGCCATTGTCGGCATAGAATCGGCCATCCTGGTTGAAGCGGGTTTTACGGGTGAAGTGGATGCCATTGTCATGGTCTATGCACCCGAAGAGGTGCGCATTTCACGCGCCGTCCGGCGGGATGCTTCCTCGCGTGAGTTGATAGAAAAGCGTGTCCGTAGCCAGATGGACGACGAAGAAAAGCGTAAATATGCAGATTTCGTCATTGTAAATGATGGTGAAACTCCATTGATTCCGCAAGTTTTAGAGCTAATCGGTTCTTTCTCTGAAAGAATGCACTACCTGTTACGAAAATAGGTATCTCCTTCATGATAAAAATAAGCACGCTTATTTTGTATTCTCTTCGGCTTACATTATCTTTGCCCCCCGAAAAAATAACTACTAATCATCAAAACAGAATATATTATGTTGAAGACAATTTTGACTATTTCCGGTAAACCGGGATTATATAAGCTTGTTTCCCAGGGAAAAAATATGTTGATTGTAGAGTCGCTTGCAGACAAGAAGCGTTTCCCTGCCTATGGTAATGAGAAGATTACTTCTTTGGGCGATATCGCCATGTATACAGATACGGAAGATGTTCCTTTGAAGGAAGTGTTTCTTTCCATGAAGAAAAAGGAAAACGGTGCTGCCGTAGCGATGGATTTGAAGAAAGCTACTGCCGACGACTTGCGTGCTTACCTGGCGGAGGTGTTGCCTACCTTCGATCGCGACCGCGTATATCCGTCCGACATCAAGAAACTGATTGCTTGGTATAATCTGCTGGTGGCAAGCGGTATGACAGATTTTGAAGGAACTCCTGCAGCAGAAACGAAAGAGGAAAGCAAGGCCGAGTAACCGGAGAAGGATTGAAATACAAAATAAAAGAGGCGATTCCCAATAGTCGGGAATCGCCTCTTTTATTTGAGGATACGGATTGTTTTCAATTTCTGAAAATCAGTCCGTCGTCAGTGGTATTGGCATCCACTGTAATAGGCTTGCTGCGGTCTACTTCCTGAGACAGTAGTTTCTTCGACAAATCGTTCAGTAAATAGTGCTGTATGGCACGCTTCACCGGACGGGCGCCGAATTCAGGGTCATAACCTGCATTGGCAAGGAAGTTTATGGCGGTATTTGTCAGAACCAGTTCCACACCGTTATCGGAAAGCATCTTCTGCACACTCTTGATTTGGAGTACCACAATCTGCTTGATTTCGGACTCTGTCAGCGGCAGAAACATGATGGTTTCGTCGATACGGTTCAGGAACTCCGGACGGATGGTCTTTTTCAGCATATTCATCACTTCCTTCTTGGTTTCCTCTACGATTTGCTCCTTATTGCTACTGTTGAGCTTCTCCATCTGGCTTTGGATATAGCCACTGCTCATGTTGGAGGTCATGATGATAATCGTATTTTTGAAGTTGACCGTACGTCCTTTGTTGTCCGTCAGACGTCCGTCATCCAGCACTTGCAGCAAGATGTTGAATACGTCCGGATGCGCTTTCTCGATTTCGTCAAACAGAACGACAGAATATGGTTTCCGCCTTACGGCTTCTGTCAGTTGTCCGCCTTCATCGTAGCCCACATATCCCGGAGGCGCTCCGACCAGACGGGAAACGCTGTGTTTCTCCTGATACTCGCTCATGTCGATGCGGGTCATCATTGTCTCGTCGTCAAAGAGGAACTCCGCCAGTGCCTTTGCCAATTCCGTCTTACCCACACCGGTGGTTCCCAGGAAAAGGAATGAGCCGATAGGACGTTTCGGGTCTTGCAGTCCGGCACGGCTGCGGCGTACGGCATCGGATACGGCCTCGATGGCTTCGTCTTGCCCGATAACCCGCTGGTGCAGTTCCGCTTCCAGATGCAACAGTTTCTCCTTTTCACTTTGCAGCATCTTGCTTACCGGTATGCCGGTCCAGCGGGATACTACGTCGGCGATGTCTTCAGCATCCACTTCCTCTTTAATCATGGCCTTGTCGCCCTGCATTTCGTGCAATTTTTGCTGTGTTTCCTCAATCTCCCGGTTCAGCGTTTGCAGTTTGCCGTAACGG
The DNA here is from genome assembly GCF_013373675.1 of Bacteroides sp. L10-4. NCBI lineage: Bacteria > Pseudomonadati > Bacteroidota > Bacteroidia > Bacteroidales > Bacteroidaceae > Bacteroides > Bacteroides sp. L10-4. Next base: position 32,523 of record NZ_JABXJH010000013.1, on the reverse strand, counting down.
ATTTCGGCCACCCGGCCATAGTCGCCTTCCCGTTCTGCCTTGTCGGCCTCGAACTTCAGGTTCTCTATTTCCACCTTATTCTGCTGGATTTTGTTGACAAGGGTCTTTTCACTTTGCCATTTCGCCTTGTACGAATTTTCCTGCTCCTTCAGCTCGGCAAGTTCTTTGCCGATTTGTTCCAGCTTGGGCTTGTCGTTTTCGCGCTTGATGGCTTCACGTTCAATCTCCAGCTGCTTTATCTTACGCGAGATTTCGTCCAGTTCTTCCGGAACGGAATCGACCTCCATACGCAGCTTGGCAGCGGCTTCGTCCATCAGGTCGATAGCCTTGTCCGGCAAGAAACGGTCGGTGATGTAACGGTTGCTCAACTCTACGGCGGCGATGATGGCATCGTCTTTGATGCGGACGTGGTGATGGTTCTCATAACGTTCCTTCAGACCTCGCAGAATGGAAATGGTGCTCAGCGTGTCCGGCTCGTTCACCATGACAATCTGGAAGCGGCGTTCCAACGCTTTGTCCTTCTCGAAATACTTCTGATATTCATCAAGGGTAGTGGCCCCGATGCTTCTCAGTTCACCGCGTGCCAGGGCGGGTTTCAGGATGTTGGCAGCATCCATGGCGCCTTCGCCCTTACCTGCACCCACCAAGGTATGGATTTCATCAATGAAGAGGATAATCTCTCCTTCGGACTTCTTTACTTCGTTGATGACGGCTTTCAGGCGTTCTTCAAATTCGCCTTTGTACTTGGCGCCGGCTACCAGTGCACCCATATCCAGGGAGTAGACTTGTTTGTTCTTCAAGTTCTCGGGGACGTCTCCACGCAAGATACGGTGGGCAAGTCCTTCTACGATAGCAGTTTTACCGGTACCCGGTTCACCGATAAGAATCGGGTTGTTCTTGGTACGCCGGCTCAGAATCTGCAGGACACGCCGTATCTCTTCGTCACGACCGATGACGGGGTCCAGTTTGCCGCTGCGGGCTGCTTCGTTCAGATTGATGGCATACTTTTCCAATGACTGGTAAGTGTCTTCGCTGGATTGTGAAGTTACTTTTTCTCCTTTCCGCAGTTCGTTGATAGCTTCCCGCAGTTCGCGTTCCGTCATCCCGGCATCTTTCAGAATGGTGGATGCAGTGCTTTTCACGTTCAGCAAAGCCAGCAGCACCGGCTCCAGGGAGACGAATTCATCACCCATTTCCTTGGAATATTGGGTGGCTTTCTGGAACACTTCGTTCGTTTCACGGCTCAGGTACGGTGTTCCGCCGGACACCTTGGGCAGAGAATCAATTTGCTTGTCCAGTACAAGTGCTATCTGCTGACCGTTCATGCCCAGCTTCTGGAAGATGAAGTTGGTGACATTTTCGCCTACTTTCATCACACCTTGAAGCACATGCACGGGCTCGATGGTCTGCTGTCCACGGCCTTGTACCAGGTTCACAGCTTCCTGCACTGCTTCTTGCGCTTTAATGGTAAAGTTGTTAAAGTTCATATTTTTGTTCTCCTTTCTATTTTATCAGTTTCATAACGCTTTGGAAGGCGCAAAAGATTTGCCATTGGCATATTTCGGACAAATTGTCTGCATATAAGTCTTGTATTGTGACAAATTGTCTGTAAATCAGTCGTTTTGTTCCTTTCCTTTCTACTTCTTTAGAACAGGAGTTGGAGCAAAGTTCCTTTTCGCATTGAACTCTATTGGATAAGGAGAAGGACAATAGATGTGTTGTGCATGAGATGTACATCTCATGTGTGACGAGATGCACATATCGCGATACACGAGATGCATATCTCATGCAGTAAGGGACTTGTGCTTTAGTAGCTAAGTCTTCGTGTTCTCCCCTTCTCCGGGAAGGAGGGGTGCCCAACGGGCGGGGTGGTAGGGAGCACAAAACTTAGGAAAGAAGGCTTGAATGGAATTTGAAGCAGCTTCTAAAGTCTCATAATAGTTTCCAAAAGAATTGCGCATGTCATTGATTATTCCGATGTTTGTATCCGACAATTATTTACGCACTGTATGTCACTAAGTACGTATGGAGAATTTCAACACCTATCTGGCGAATATTGATACCGGTTTCTGGCGCAACATCTGCGCTGAGAATGGAATGTTGCGTCGTTATAAGAAAGGAGACTGTTTTTGCCGGGCTGGTGAGGCAAAGAGCCTGCTCGGTTTTATCACGAGCGGCATCTTCAAGTATGTTATCACTGATTCCAATGGAAATGAATGGGTTACCGGATTTGTATTTGCTGATACTCCGGTAGGTGATTTCTTGAATCTGGTTTCGGACGACCTTACCCGAACGGACATCATTGCCGTTACTGATGCCGATGTTTTTGTATGCGAGGGCTTTGTGGTAGGCTGTTTGTTTCGGGAAAATCGGGCATTGTTTGCCCGAACGGCCGAAGGGCTTCTCAGGCAGACTTACAACCGTTTTCTGAATTTATACGGCCAGTCACCGAAAGAACGTTATCTGGCTCTCGTTGCCCAATGCCCTGAGATTTTGCAACAAGTATCTTTGAAAGAGTTGGCGTCTTATCTGCAAATCACGCCGACATACCTGAGTCGTATCCGCAAAGAAATCACTTTCAACAGGGAATAGGGTATCCGGAACCTGCAACTCTCAACTTAGGTTGAGAACATTTTCGCTTCGTGTCCGTAGCTTTGCGGAAAAAGTTCTCGGTTATGAAAAGAATATTTGCGATGTTATTCGTTGGCATTCTTTGGTGGGGGTGCCTGAGTGAAAATGAAGATGAAAAGTTTGTGCCGGCCGGCCGCTACAAGTTGCCTTCGACCGCAACGTTCGGAAAAGTGCGTATGTACACATCCCAAGGGGCAGTGACTGATGAGGCAAAAATCAGGAAGTTCTTGTCCGGGGTGCCTAAGCCGGACTTGCAAGAGGGTGCCGTGGATTATGCGGAACTCTTTTCTTTTGATACCTTCTCACGCCCCGTCGGCGATGGAGAGCAGTTGGATGTTACATTCTATTCGGATAAAGCCGTTGTGCAGACAAACCTGCTGTCCGGTTTCGGGGTGGCTCCTGATGAACCTTACGAAGCATCTGTTTTTAATTCTGGCAACCTGTTTATAGTAAGTAAAGGGAAATCTGCTATGGATGTGCCTATAACGAGCATAACAGAATTCTTCGAGAAAGATGGTGTGAAGAAAATCAGTACGGAGTCCCACTACCTGCGTACTCCTGTCACCTATATGCCCGGCAGAATAAATTTTGCCTTGCTGGAGCAAAACGGACAGCTCATCTTGCCTTTCTTGCATTACGTGCATGGGCGGCATTTGCAGCACGATATCCGTAGCTACAGTGCAGAATCGACGTGCAACCTGCTTAATGCGGACTTTATAAAGCATATCCCTGTGGGTGATACAATCGTAGTTCGGGAAAGCTGGGTTGTCTTGCAGAAACAAAAGCACTGACAGGCCGGTCTGGTTCAGGAGCTGTCCTTATTTTGTTCCGGCTTTCTTCTGAGAGTTGTTTTTTAATAGAAGATAAACTTCATGGCCGGGACTGAAAGAATACTTCCTGTATATTGATACTTATGCCGACATTTTCACTATCTTTGGGCGCTTGAATTATTTATGGAGCAATATGGAAAATAATGTGAAGTTTTCAAAGAATGTGATATTGGTGGACGTTTCGTTTCTTGACGAAACGGTTTCGGACATAAAGTCTTTTTTAGGAGAACGCTTGGGGCGCACCCTGCCCGATGTGGACTTGCCTGCCTGGCTCAGCTATTTGGCTCTTGATGCCGGATTGCGCGAGGGAGACAACGAGATACAAGTACTGTTGGTACACGGTGGAGAAGTGTCCGCATTGCCTCACTGCCGGCCTGCGGATTTGAAAGAACTGGACGATGTGGCTTGTCGCACGCCGTTAGGCGAGTTTGCCTTTTCGCGCGTCAGCTCTGCCGGTATGGCCGCTTCCTCGGATTTGTTTATAGACCTGATGCATCTGGCCTTGGACTCGGCCGATGTGGAGTGCCTCGCACTGGTCCCTTTCCATCGCTTGTATGCCGGCAAGGTGGAAGAGGAGTTGCGGAAATGTTTGGGCAAGCAGGAAAAGCAGAAAGAAGCCGGACGGGTGGTTTACTTCATGATGGCTGCTCCGCAAGTTCCTATTCCCTGTGTGACGGACTCCGTACTCTATTCGCTGTCGCACGTATTGGGCATAAAACCGGAAGAGCTGGAATAACAGCAGCCCCCTTGCTCCCTTGGCAAGCTTGCTATTGATAAAAGTCGAATGAACAATAAAATAAAATATTATAAAGTATTATGGTTTCAAATCAAATGTCAACCAAAGGCTTGATGCCTTTTCTGCAATACCACCGAAAGACGATTTACGTATCTCTCTTGGCCTTGCTTTCTCTCTTCCTGTTGTTGGATTATCTACCCGGCATGCATGCCTATTCGGCGTGGGTCACTCCGCCGGTAGCCTTGTTCTTAGGCTTGGCTTTTGCCTTGCTGTGTGGGCAGGCACATCCGAAGTTCAATAAGAAGACTTCAAAGTACCTGTTGCAATACTCTGTCGTAGGGTTAGGATTCGGAATGAATCTGCAGGCTTCCCTGGCTTCGGGCAAGGAGGGAATGGAGTTCACGATTATTTCTGTAGTGGGGACATTGCTCATTGGCTGGCTCATTGGGCGTAAGTTCCTGAAAGTGGATCGTGACACTTCCTATCTTATCAGTTCCGGTACGGCTATCTGCGGAGGAAGTGCCATTGCGGCTGTGGGTCCGGTGTTGAAGGCAAAGGACAGTGAGATGTCTGTGGCATTGGGCACCATCTTTATATTGAATGCCATTGCATTGTTTGTTTTCCCGTTGATAGGCCACGCTTTGAACATGAGCCAGCATGAGTTCGGCACATGGGCGGCCATTGCCATACATGATACGAGTTCGGTAGTAGGAGCGGGTGCCGCATACGGCGAGGAGGCATTGCAGGTGGCAACGACCATAAAGCTGACGCGTGCCTTATGGATTATTCCTTTGGCTTTGGTAACTTCGTTCATCTTTAAGAGTAAGGGACAGAAAATCAGTATTCCCTGGTTTATCTTCTTCTTTGTGCTGGCTATGATTTTCAATACTTATGTGCTGGGTACTACCGAAACGGGTGCCATGATTGGGGAGGGAATCAATTCTTTGGCCCGCAAGATGCTGACCATCACTCTGTTCTTTATCGGTGCCTCTCTGTCACGTGATGTACTGAAGGCAGTAGGTATCAAGCCCTTGATACAAGGCACCTTGTTGTGGATAGTGATTAGTGTGGGCACGTTGGCATATATCTACTTGTTCTGATTGCATCGGTCTGGCAGTTCTTGAAGTATAACTTCCGGTTGAAGAGGTCGGTAAGATTTTTGCAACGTATTTCTTTCCTCATTGGATATGTAGACAAATACACATCTCGGGATAACCGGGGTGTGTATTTCTTTTAATATCCTTCTCCATCGACGCCGGACCGGAGCAAGTGGAAGCCAGGTTATGATACCTTTTGCTTCCAGCATTGCTTTTGTCCTCGGTTCGGCGTGCTGACCAGTTAATACAATGTTCCAGAAAAGTGGCTCTCCACAGCGAAGGTGTTGGTGGAGTTTGAGCTGAAGCCTGAAGACATTGCAAAATTGAACCTCAAAAAGCGGATTGCTGATGTCTTGAAATAAGCGTACTCTTGGACTGATGCTGTTGGTGTTTTCATTTTTTCCCATTTTTTCTTTCTGACCGTGTAACAAAATCCTTTCCTCCTACGTCTGAAGGGTATAAACAGAATCTACTATTGATAAATAGCCCATGGACGCTGAAAGTTTTAAAAAAGAGTTTCTGCCATATCATCGCAAGCTGTACTGCATAGCTTATAGGCTGTTGGAGAATGCTGCCGACGCTGAAGATTTGGTGCAGGAAGCTTATCTGAAGTTGTGGGACAAGCGGGAAGGACTGGCCATTATCAGTAATCCGGAAGCATTCAGCGTTACTCTGGTGAAAAATATGTGCTTTGATTTGCTTCGTTCAGGAAAGTATACTTTGAGCAGACAGAGCGTGGAGTTGGCCGAAGTGCATAATGTGTCTCAAGCAGATAACTTTGAAGCGCGGGATGAAGCGCAGCAGGTAAGGCACATCATTGCCCATTTGCCGATGCAACAACAGAGAATAGTAACGTTGCGTGATGTCAAGGGATGCTCTTATGAAGAGATAGAGCAGGTCACCGGATTGAACGCCACCAATGTTCGTGTACTGTTGTCCCGGGCAAGAAAAAAGATACGTGAGGAATTTAATAAATGGAGTAACTATGAAAGTCGAGGAAATTGAAAGGCTGCTCGCCGAATTTTATGAAGGGAATACCAACGAGCAGGAAGAAGAGTTGTTGAAGGAAGCTTTCAGAACCGAAGAAGTGCCCGAGCACTTGCAGAAGGACAAGAAACTCTTTCTCAGCTTTTTCCCGGGGAAGTGGTGGATAATGTTCCCACCGGATTGGAGGATAAACTGAGTCGGATGATTGATGAAAAGGCTGAAGAGGAACAACGTTTTTTCCACCGGAACAAGGCCAAACGTAATTGGCGCTGGATAGGAGGTATTGCTGCCACCATTCTGGTTCTTGTAGGTGTAGGTTATGGCATTACGAACATGGGAGAGGATATGCGTCCTCCTACACCTCAGGACACTTTCTCCGATCCGGAAGCTGCTTATAAGGCATTGCAGGCCACTTTAATCGAGGTGTCTGCGAATCTGAACAAGGGAATTGAACAGATAGAGGAAACGCGGATAGACGTAACGAAGGTGAACCAGGAAGTAAGAAAAGAAATTCAACGATAATCTGATATGAAAACAATGAAAATGATTTTGGCAGGTGTACTGCTGATGTTGCCTTTGCTTTGCCAGGCACAGAAGAACCTATTCAACAAGTATGGAGATATGAAAGGCGTGTCGTCCGTTTACATATCCAAGGCAATGATAGAAACGAATCCCAACTTGTTTACTAAAGATGTTTATATTGGGAAAGTGTCCGGACAGTTGAACTCGGTGCAGGTACTTTCTACGATGGATAATATTGTAAAGAAAGAAATGCGTAAGGATCTTCGTTCTTTGGTGCAGTCTTCCAGATATGAATTGCTGATGAAGCAGAAGGGAACAGTCTCCAGTTCTGAATTTTACATGAGCCGTAAAGGTGAAAAGGTGAAAGAGCTGATTATGATTGTAGATGGTGCAGCCGCTTTGAAATTTATTTATCTGGAAGGTGATATGACTTTGAAGGATATACAGAATATCATGATGTATCAGAATACCAGCTGGAATGGGAACAATGTGAATATACAGCTTCCGGATATAAACTGGGCGGAGATAGAGAAGCTGAAGAACCGCGATTGGCTTGGGGAACTGAAGCATTCGCAAGAACTGGCATTGAAAGGATTGGGAAATGTAGCCAAGCTGAAAGACAACAAGTACTTGAAAGAACAAATGGATGCCGATACATGGAGACGTTTTGAAAAAAACATGGAGGCTTTGGAAGAACGTTTGGAAAAAATGGAATAGGAAGCGGTAACCTTTTGGGGAAACTTGCCAATAGAATATTTGTTTTTTTCTATTGGCAAGTTTTTTGTTATTTGTCTTTTCTCAATTCTGCAAAGATAAGCCCTTCCAGCTCTTCTGCCAGTTCCGGATTGTCAAGGATGACCTGCTTGGCGGCGTCGCGTCCCTGGGCAATTTTCGTCTCGTTATAGCTGAACCATGAGCCGCTTTTCTTGATGATGCCAAGCTCTGCGCCCAAGTCAATGATTTCGCCTGCACGGGAGATGCCTTCGCCGAACATGATGTCGAATTCCGCTCTACGGAAAGGAGGAGCTACCTTATTCTTCACAACTTTCACTTTAGTTTGCTTGCCGATTACTTCATCACCGTTCTTGATGGCTTGGCTTCCACGAATGTCAAGGCGTACGGAGGCATAGAACTTCAGTGCATTACCGCCGGTGGTTGTTTCGGGATTACCGAACATGACACCGATTTTTTCGCGCAACTGGTTGATGAAGATGCAGGTGGTGCGTGTTTTGCTGACAGCTGCCGTCAGTTTGCGCAAGGCTTGTGACATGAGTCGGGCTTGCAGACCCACTTTGTTGTCACCCATATCGCCTTCGATTTCAGCTTTCGGGGTCAAGGCAGCCACAGAGTCCACTACAATGATGTCAATAGCGGAAGAACGGATTAGCTGCTCTGCTATTTCCAGCGCTTGTTCACCGTTGTCCGGCTGTGATATCAGCAGATTGTCCACATCCACACCTAATTTTGCCGCGTAGAAGCGGTCGAAGGCATGTTCTGCATCAATGAATGCGGCAATGCCTCCTGTCTTTTGCGTTTCGGCAATGGCATGAATGGCAAGGGTTGTCTTACCGGAAGATTCGGGGCCGTAAATCTCGATGATACGTCCGCGGGGATATCCTCCTACGCCAAGAGCCACATTCAGGCCGATGGAACCTGTGGGAATAACCTCTACTTGTTCGACACTCTCGTCGCCCATTTTCATGATAGAGCCTTTACCAAAGCTCTTTTCTATCTTGTCCATGGCAGCCTGTAGGGCTTTCAGCTTTTCGCCCGATGCCAGATTGCTGCCATTTTCAAAATTCAGTTCGTCTTTTTTTGCCACGTTGTTAATGTTTAATGATTATAAAATTTGTGCCGCATGGTCTTTGGTCTTCACTTCTTTCGGAGTGATGATGCGTTCTACAATACCTTCTTCATTAATGATGAAAGTCGTGCGGAACGTTCCCATATATTTGCGGCCATACATGCTTTTTTCGCCCCATACTCCGAATTGTTCTACCAGATTCTTGTCGGTGTCTGCAATCAGGGTAAAAGGTAGATTGTTTTTCTCAATAAATTTCTGGTGTGACTTTTCGCTGTCCACACTGACGCCGATGACTTCATAGCCGGCTTTGCATAGGTCGGCATAATTATCCCGCAGGTTGCAGGCTTGTGCCGTGCAGCCGGACGTCATGTCTTTGGGATAGAAGTAGAGTACAATCTTTTTTCCCTTATAGTCGCTCAAACGGATTTCTTCACCTTTTTCGTTGATGCCCAATACTTCGGGTGCTTTATCTCCTATATTCACTTTGTCAATGATTAATGTTTAATATCAAACTTCCAAGTCTCCGTCGATAATCTCATGCCAAGGCAGGCCTTGCTTGTTGAGCTGTTCCATAAACGGGTCCGGATTGAATTCCTCGACATTCCATACCCCCGGTTTTTTCCACAGTCCCTTGAGGAACATCATGGCACCAATCATGGCAGGTACACCGGTGGTATAGCTTACGCCCTGCATGCCGGTTTCCTTGTAGGCTTCCTGGTGGCTACAGTTGTTGTATACATAGTAGGTACGCTCTTTGCCATCCTTTAGTCCGCGGATGCGACAGCCAATGGATGTTTCACCTTCGTAGTTTTCGCCCAGGTCTTGCGGGTTGGGGAGGACGGCTTTCAGGAATTGCAGCGGAACAATCTTCATGCCGTTGTATTCCACTTCGTCTATGCGCGCCATACCAATGTTCTGGATAACGCGCAGGTGGGTTAGGTACTCTTGTCCAAACGTCATCCAGAAGCGTGCACGCTTGATGGTGGGGAAATTCTTCACCAGAGATTCCAGTTCTTCGTGATAAAGCAGATAGGAGTCGCGCGGACCGATGTTCGGATAAGTCAGGTCTTTGTGGATTTCCAGCGGCTTGGTTGTCACCCATTCTCCGTTTTCATAATAGCGACCGTTCTGTGTAATCTCACGGATGTTGATTTCCGGATTGAAGTTGGTGGCGAATGCTTTATGGTGATTTCCGGCATTGCAGTCTACGATGTCCAGGTACTGTATTTCGTCAAAATGATGTTTGGCGGCGTATGCAGTATATATGCCGCTTACTCCCGGGTCGAAACCGCAACCGAGGATGGCGGTCAGTCCGGCATCTTCAAAGCGTTTCTTGTAGGCCCATTGCCAACTGTATTCAAAGTGGGCAACATCTTTCGGCTCATAATTGGCGGTATCCAGATAGTTGACTCCACTTTGCAGACAGGCCTCCATGATGGTGAGGTCTTGGTAGGGGAGGGCTACGTTGATGACGATTTCGGGTTTGAAACTATTGAAGAGTGCTACCAGTTCGTCCACGTTGTCGGCGTCTACCTGGGCGGTTTTGATGTTCGGGTTACCGATTGCCTTGACAACAGCGTCACATTTGGACTTGGTGCGGCTGGCTATCATGATTTCTGTAAACACATCAGGATTTTGAGCCACTTTGTGCGCAACAACGGTACCTACACCGCCTGCACCGATAATAAGAACTTTACCCATTTCTTTGTACTATTGTTATTATATTAGGTTTATAAAAAATACGGAGAGCAAATATAAGAGTTAATTCTTAGATAAACATTAAAATCCTGCTAAATACTTTGGGGTAGATGCTTCAAATATTAAACAAATTACTTGCATTTGGGTTATTTTCGTATATTTGTCCCTTGAATAAATTAACTTAAACAACGAAGAACAATGAAAAAAGTATTTGTTTCCCTATGCATGGCAAGCGCATTGATGGGCTTGTCTTCTTGTGCATCAACCAAAAATGCCGCTATTCTTTCTTCCATCAGCGGTGAGTGGAATATCATTGAAGTGAACGGTACTGCCGTAGTTCCTGCTCCGGGACAGGAATTTCCCTATATCGGTTTTGACACAAAGACCGGAAAAGTATTTGGCAACAGTGGTTGCAACCGTATGATGGGTTCGTTTGACGTGAATGCCAAGCCCGGTACGATTGAGCTCGGTGCTTTGGCAAGTACCCGTATGGCTTGTCCGGATATGACTGTGGAAAATAATGTATTGTCGGCTTTGAACAAAGTGAAAAAGTATAAGAAGCTGGGAAAGGAAAATATCGCTTTATGCGGTGCTTCCAATCGTCCCATAGTCGTGTTGCAGAAGAAAGAATCCGTTTCCAAGGTGTCTGATTTGGAAGGAAAGTGGATAATTAGTGAGGCTGCGGGCGAGGCCATTCCCGACGGAATGGAGAAGCAGCCGTTCATTGAGTTTAATATGGCAGAAAAGCGCTTGCACGGTAATGCGGGTTGCAATCTGATTAACGGCGCTTTCCAGGTTGACGATGAAAATCCGTCGGCAATCTCTTTCCCGCAAGTTATCAGTACCATGATGGCGTGCCCTGATATGGAGGTGGAAGACCGTGTGTTGAAAGCCTTGAATTCCGTTCGGTCTTTTGGCAAGCTGGCAGGCGGAGGCGTCGGGCTATACGATGCTGACAATAATCTGGTGATGGTGTTGGTGAAGAACTGAAAGATGGATTGAAATAAAAAAGGCTCTTGCAGGAATAATCTGCCAAGAGCCTTTTTTGTATCTTGATATAAAATGGTCTTTTACTTTTTCTTTAATCCTGCGCGTATCCGGCTCAGGGATTGCGGAGTGATGTAGAGATAAGAAGCCAGATACTTGAGCGGTACATCCTGCAGCAGTTCCGGATTCTCTTCCATCAGCGTCATGTACCTTTCTTTGGCAGTGGGAGGGGTGCCGTAGGCTACTGTGGAACTGTCCACCGACAGAATTTCCCGTTCAAAGATTCTTCTGCCGAAGTTGGCCATATCTATGGAATGCGAAAAAAGGGCTTCCAGCTCAGGCTTACTGATACAATAGGCGATGCTTTCATTTATCGATTCGATGTTGATGGGGGAAACTTCGCTGTCTACATATCCCCACGATGAGCAAGCTGTGTCGCCCGGTGCGGCAAACCAAAGGGAATTTTCCGTGCCGTCTGTCAGGTAGTAGGCACGCCAGATGCCTTTCTTCAAAAGATAGAAGTTGCTGTTCCTTTCCCCTTCGCTGATAATGAGTTCTCTCTTGCCGAAACGGACTTCTGTCATGTGTGACAGAAGTTCGTGCAAAGTGCTTTCCGGTAGTTTATACTTCTTGCAGAATTTCTTTATCATAGTTTCCATACAGCAAAGATAGTGCAAACCGAAGACAGGACTTTTATGCTTGCATGAAAAAGTTATGTTGGGGTACAGCCTGTCTTGTCTAAAGATACGGATTTTTCTTTATGCCCCTTTTTCCCGGATATGTAAATCACGAGGATAAAGAGGGTTGTCAGCATTTCTGCAAGAGGAGTGGCAAGCCAGATTCCCCGGTCTCCCAATAGTAGGGGCAGTCCGAAAAAGCAGGCTATCAGCAGGATAAAACCACGCAGCAGGGTGATAACTGTGGCATACTTGGCACGCTCCACACTCTGGAAATAGCCGATGGACACGATGTTGACGGCAAAGAACACGAAGCCGATGGCATACAGAGGCAATCCTTTGGCTGCTATGTCATAGGCCGGATAGCTGCGGTCTATGAACATACCGACAATTTCAGGGCTGCAGAATATTGTGGTCAGGGCAAAACATACACCGCAGCCTATGGCGGTTTTCAGTGCCAGCAAGTAGGCGCGGCGGACACGTTGGCTCTCGTTCAGGCCGTAGTTATAACTGATAATCGGCTGCGCCGACTGCGCAATGGCATTATATACCATAAATATAATAGGAAAGAAATAGCAGGCAATGCTGAATGCCGCCACTCCGTCTTCCTTCAGATAATGGATGAACACTTGGTTGCCTACAAACATCATGCTGGCAATCGCCACCTCGCACAAGAAGGCAGAAGAACCCAAGCGGCACATATAGCCAATGTTGCGACGCATCAGTTGCATGCTTTTCCGGCTCATCTTGACGGGGTGGAAGCGCAGTGCGCACCGGCGGCGCAGCAGATAGGATACTGTCATCAATGCGCCTACCGTAGTACCTATGGCACTTGCCAATGCGGCACCGAACATTCCCCAGCCCAAGGGGAAGATGAACAGATAATCCAATAGGATGTTCAGAACGGCAGCCACCACATTGCACATCATGGCAAAACTGGGCGAACCGTCCAGCCTCAAGAAAAACATACCCGAATTGAGCAATGCGGTGAACAGAGAGAACGGCACAAACCAAAGCATGTATTCCACAGCCAATGGCGTGAGCCGTTCGGACCCTCCGAGCAGCTTTACCACCTGCGGGGCAAATGAACAGAATAGGGTGGAGGTGCACATCAGTAACAAGGAAGATATGACTACCGACTGTATGATATTGATACGTGCCACCTTGACCTTCCCGTGTGACAGATGAATGGAAGCTACCACAGAGGCGCCGACCCCAAACATAAGTCCTACACCCGTAGAGAACAACCATAGTGGTGACACAATATTGACGGCAGCCAAAGCATCACTGCCAATCCCTTTCCCTACGAAGATGCCGTCAGTGATAATGAATAGTGCGGAGAAAATCATCCCCAGTACAGTAGGGAGCAATAGTTTGCGGAACAATGTCTTGATGTCCGTGTTCTTGAAGTCGATGCTGTCTCTCATCTTTTCCATACCCATCTTGTTTATTTCTTTTATATGTGAAAACCAATCATTCCCGTTACTATGGTTAAGCAGAATGTTAACTAATCCTTAATCGTTCCACCATGGTGGAACGATATTTCCCTCGTGGTGGAACGATATTTTCACCACGGTGGAACAATTTTTCCTTCATGGAGGAACGATTAAAGGTATGCAAGGAAAAAGATTGATGTCGTTCATGTTTTATTATATCTGATTCGGGCGACAAAAGTAGAGCTTTTGAATGGAATGGAAATTAACAAATGGTAATTTCCGACAGAAAAAATGATTTTAATTCTGCCAAACTGACAGATAAACTGCCACAAGTATAAATCTACAGCTGCTCTGAACAATTTGGCACAACGTTTGTCTTTTTATTGGCGTCTGCCACTGAGGCGGACGTCGAAACAGAATAATAACAAATAAAAAAATAACGATCATGGGAAAAATTATTGGTATTGACTTAGGAACAACAAACTCTTGCGTTGCAGTATTCGAAGGTAACGAACCTGTAGTAATTGCAAACAGTGAAGGTAAGCGCACCACTCCTTCAGTGGTAGCATTTGTTGATGGTGGCGAACGTAAAATCGGTGATCCTGCCAAGCGTCAGGCTATCACAAACCCCACCCGTACGGTTTTCTCCATCAAACGTTTCATGGGCGAAAACTGGGACCAGGTGCAGAAAGAAATCGGCCGTATGCCCTATAAAGTAGTAAAGGGTGACAACAACACTCCGCGTGTGGACATTGACGGACGTCTTTATACTCCGCAGGAAATCTCTGCAATGATTCTGCAGAAGATGAAAAAAACTGCCGAGGACTATCTGGGACAAGAAGTGACAGAAGCCGTAATTACCGTCCCCGCATACTTCTCAGACTCCCAACGCCAGGCTACAAAGGAAGCCGGACAGATTGCAGGTCTTGAAGTGAAGCGTATTGTGAACGAGCCGACTGCCGCAGCTCTTGCCTACGGTATTGACAAGTCTCACAAGGACATGAAGGTTGCCGTATTCGACCTTGGTGGTGGTACATTCGATATCTCTATCCTCGAATTCGGTGGCGGTGTGTTCGAAGTATTGTCAACCAACGGTGACACTCACTTGGGTGGTGACGACTTCGACCAAGTAATCATCGACTGGCTGGTTCAGGAGTTCAAGAACGACGAAGGTGCTGACTTGACTCAAGACCCGATGGCTATGCAACGTCTGAAGGAAGCTGCCGAGAAGGCTAAGATAGAGCTGTCCTCTTCTACAAGCACTGAAATTAACTTGCCGTACATCATGCCCGTAGGCGGTGTGCCCAAGCACTTGGTGAAGACGTTGACCCGTGCCAAATTCGAGGCTCTGGCTCACAACTTGATTCAGGCTTGTTTGGAACCCTGTAAGAAGGCTATGAGCGATGCTGGCTTGAACAATGCGGACATCGATGAAGTAATCCTCGTAGGTGGTTCTTCACGTATCCCGGCTGTACAGAAGTTGGTAGAAGACTTCTTTGGTAAAGTTCCTTCCAAGGGTGTGAATCCGGATGAGGTAGTAGCCGTAGGTGCTGCCGTGCAAGGTGCCGTTTTGACGGATGAAATCAAGGGCGTTGTGTTGCTGGATGTTACTCCGCTGTCTATGGGTATCGAGACTATGGGTGGTGTGATGACGAAGCTGATTGATGCCAACACTACCATCCCCTGCAAGAAGAGCGAAACATTCTCCACAGCTGCCGACAACCAAACGGAGGTTACCATCCATGTATTGCAGGGTGAGCGTCCGATGGCTGCACAGAACAAGTCAATCGGTCAGTTCAACCTGACAGGTATTGCTCCGGCACGTCGCGGTATTCCTCAGATTGAGGTGACATTCGATATCGACGCCAACGGTATCTTGAAGGTGTCTGCCAAAGATAAGGCTACCGGTAAGGAACAGGCTATCCGTATCGAAGCTTCCAGCGGTTTGAGCAAGGAAGAAATCGAAAAAATGAAAGCCGAAGCCGAAGCCAATGCCGAAGCCGACAAGAAAGAGCGTGAGAAAGTAGACAAGCTGAACCAGGCTGACTCTATGATTTTCCAAACAGAAAATCAGTTGAAGGAACTCGGCGACAAGCTCCCTGCCGACAAGAAGGCTCCGATTGAAGCTGCTTTGCAGAAGCTGAAAGATGCCCATAAGGCTCAAGACCTGGCTACCGTAGATTCTGCCATGGCCGAACTGAATACGGCATTCCAGGCTGCCAGTGCTGAAATGTATGCCCAGAGCGGTGCTCAGGGTGGTGCACAAGCTGGTCCTGATATGAATGCAGGGCAACAAGGCGGTGCTCAGGATAATACAAAGCATGGCGATAATGTGCAGGATGCTGACTTTGAGGAAGTGAAATGATTCCGATAAGGAAACAGATAATAATCAATAAGCAAAAGCGTGCAGCTCAATGAGTTGCACGCTTTTTGCGTTTATGGGGGCATGGTTGCTATGATTCACCGATAAAATCATGTGGGCTTCTCAACAATTAGTATCTTTTCCCTAAAAAACTTTTATGACTAGTTACGATACTCTTTTAGTTCTTGCTCGCTTAATTCTTCCGGTTGAGCTATTGGATTGTTTTGACATTGTTGAAATAGAGAACGATGCTAAAATATTAACCATTCATTTAGATGAGCAGAATCTTCCTCCCTTGTCTCCTACGGTTCACTCTTTAGAGTCCAAAGGTTTTCTTCCTGCGGTGTATATCCGTGATTTTCCTATCCGTGACCGTAAGGTAACCTTATGTGTACGGCGGCGTAAATGGCTCGACAAGGAAGCCGGTTCTATCATCTGTAACACTTTTGAGCTTACTGCCCAAGGAACGCGACATTCAAAAGAATTCGCGTCTTTTTTAAAAGAACTACTTGGAGAAATACCCGATTACGGCCCGCTCTCTTGAACGTTATTATCATATTGACGGTGATCAGTTTGAGCGGCAATATAAAGAGTATTTAAGTGACTACCGCATGTGGGATCAATTGCCCCATGCTGAAAACTGGTTGCTGTTTCCTGAGAACCCGGGTCCGTACTTGAGTATTGATGAGACTTCCCTCTCCAATGGGGAGTTATATACTATAATCATCAATAGAGAGGCCCACGGCGGCAAAGGTGCTATCGTAGCTATTGTCAAGGGGACTAAAGCCGACGATGTCATTGCTGTGGTAGAACAAATCCCTGAGGAGGCGCTCCAGATGGTGCAGGAAGTCACTCTTGACTTGTCAGAAAGCATGCGCAAGATCGTTCGCAGATGCTTCACTTCAGCCATCCGTGTGATAGACCGCTTCCACATTCAAAAGTTAGCCTGTGATGCTGTACAAGAAATCAGAATCGGACATCGCTGGGAAGCTATACAAGAAGAAACAGATGCCAGACAGGAAGCGAAAGGATTAAAGAAGAAATATCTTTCTCCTACTTTTGAGAATGGCGACACACGTAAGGAGCTATTGGCGAGGAGCCGATATCTGCTTTTCAAATCTGCTGAAAAATGGACTGAATCACAGAAACGCAGAGCTGCAATATTATTCAGAGAATATCCGGATATTAAACGGGCATATTCCCTTAGTCATTCCTTAAGGATGATTTTTAATAAACAATTGATAAAGGCAGGAGCAAGAACCAATTTGGCGAAATGGTATCAGGAAGTAGAGCAATCTGGATTTGATTCGTTTAACACCATAGCAGCTACATTATATGACAGAAGCGAGGAAATATTAAACTTCTATATTCATAGGGCATCAAATGCGGCAGCAGAATCGTTTAACGCGAAAATAAAACAGTTCAGAGCACAACTTAGAGGAGTTATAGATATACCGTTTTTTCTTGTATAGACTAACTAAAATTTATGCATAACCCCACTAGAATTTACGGGTGACCCTGTATTCTGCGTAAAAAAGGGAGGTGGGTAGAAACTAAAAATCCCCGATAACTGTTGGTTATCAGGGATTTTCTTCGATTTTCATCTTTGATTGGTGATCCGCCTGGGTCTTGAACCATGCGGCTCACAAGTCTTAAAATCAATATTTTAGCGTACCTCTATCTTTTAAGGGGTACGAATTAGGCACTTTTTTCAAAGAACATTTGGCTTCCCTTGTCGGGATTGTGTCTGCCTTTATCTTCGGTTCAAAGATACAACTTTATTTTTAAATACACAAATTATTGAAAATAAATCTTTTACGATTAGTGCAAGGTGCAAGCTATATATAGATATATACTTGCACCTTGCAGTGTGCCGTGAGAATGTGGTATGGCTGTCACATTCGTAACTGCGATACAGATGAGAGTAGGTCTCTCGCAATCGCTTTGCAGGAAGAGGTTGCAAACCGGTGTATGCTGCTTTCTCCCGAAAGGGTTAAGGTAGTGAACGATACATTTAAAAGGCAGTGATGAACTGTCAGGTAACCATACAGGAGATGACCGTAAGGGAACCATTGATGATGCGTCGAAATGCAATGGGTGATGTCAAAACCATGCTTATGCAAGGAGTATGGGATAAGTTCAGAGGTTACCTGCTTACTGTCTGAACGGCATCCGGCGTAGAGGTGGCATGACCTGTATGGAGGCTGTGTTGTGGGAACACGGGAACTCACCATAGGATGTTAAGGGAGCGACCAAGAACGGCAAACCCGTAAGGTCTGAGTACCGATGCCTATGGTGGGGGCGGACTGCCTCGTAGTAGCGTTGATGTTGCTGTAATGGCAATGGAGCAAAGGGGGCAGCTTGTCCGGTGTATTTGTTTTTTGTACAACTAATTGATTAATGTTATTAGGATGATGCAACATCAAGTCACAAAACCGTTTACAATCGACAAGTATTTGATAATGAATGCTTGGAAACGGGTAAAAGAAAACAAGGGGAGTGCCGGTATCGACAATGTCAGTACAGAGGACTATGAGAGTAATCTGGGAAAGAATCTGTACAAGTTGTGGAACCGCATGAGTTCGGGAAGTTATTTTCCCGAAGCTGTAAAGTTGGTAGATATACCTAAACCCTCCGGAGGAACTCGTCCCTTGGGCATTCCTACGGTTGGTGACCGCATAGCCCAAATGTCGGTCGTATTGCTGATTGAGGAAAGATTGGAGGCGATATTTCATGCAGACTCGTATGGTTATCGTCCTAATCGTAGTGCCCATGATGCAATAGAAAAAGCCCGTGAGCGTTGCTGGCATTATAATTGGGTATTGGATATGGATATAAGCAAGTTCTTTGATACCATTGACCATGACCTGCTAATGAAAGCTGTCGAGCGTCACGTGCAAGAAAAGTGGATACTACTTTACATCCGGCGTTGGTTGAAAGTGCCCTACGCAACATTAACAGGCGAACGGACAGAACGGAAAATGGGAGTTCCGCAAGGGTCGGTGATAGGACCGGTTCTTGCAAACTTGTATCTCCACTATACGTTTGACAAATGGATGTCGCTTTATCATCCGACCATTCCTTTTGAACGCTATGCTGATGATACTATTTGTCATTGTAATAGCCTTAAAGAGGCCCAAATGCTAAAAGCATCCATAGTGGAACGCTTCGCTGCGTGTAAATTGAGACTGAATGAAGAGAAGACGCGTGTTGTTTATTGCAAAGACGGTAAACGGAGGGGAGAGTATAAGGAAATCACTTTTGATTTCTTGGGTTATACCTTTCAGCCACGAGGTCAGAGGAATAAGCAAGGACAAGTCTTTAATGGTTATGCCCCGGCAATCAGTAGAAAGTCAAAGAAGCGCATCACAGAAAAGATGCGTGGTTGGCACTTAAACAGGCGGGTTCAGCTAAAACTCTCTGATATTGCAGTTGAAATAAATGCAGAAGTACGTGGGTGGATGAATTACTATGGTAAGTTTTACGGTAGTCAGTTAAAGGCTTTTCTACAATGTATCAATTTGAAATTGGCTCGGTGGGCAGAAAGAAAATATAAGCGGTTCAGGCGAAAGCCTAATGATGCTTATAAATGGTTGGTAAGAGTGGCTTCCAAAAATCCTGCCTTGTTTTACCATTGGCAACATGGTGTTAAACCCAATCGATTGAAACCGTTTGGATGAGAGGAGCCGTATGAGGGGAGACTTTCACGTACGGTTCTGTGAGAGGTTTGGGCTGAAATGCCCAGACCTACTCGACCTAAATTTCAATACTTATTTTTCCGTCTATTCTCCATTATCGTTTCAAAATTTTCTTGTCCCCATTGTTTCAACTGCTTTAAATGAGGGATTAACGTTTCTCCAAATTCTGATACATAATATTCTACTTTGGGTGGAACTGAGGGATATATTTTTCTATTTACCAATCCGTCCGTTACCAATGACCGCAAAACAGAAGATAGCATCTTTTCCGATATAGAGGGAATTGTTTTATATAGTTCGTTGAAACGTATTACTCCATTCTCGTGTAGCTTCAATAAAACGACCAAAGTCCATTTGTCTCCCAACCATTCCAGTATAGGGGAAGCCGAACAATAATCATAATCTAACTTTTTTCGCATTTTTTCCGTCCTTGAATACATTGATATTGAGAAAAACTAACTCAAACGTAAGTGGCTGACAGATAGTATAGTTCTTCTTTATTCAAAAAGAACGTCCTAACTTCGCAGCACAAAAATACGGAAAATAACGAATTCCAAGTGCTTAATTTATAATTATATGGAACTATTACATTTTACGGGACAAGTATGGCGACCACCATACGAAGCAAGTTCTCAACTCTTACAGGTAACAGCCGGATGTACTCACAACAAGTGTAAATTTTGTAGTTTATATCACGGAACAAAGTTTCGTCTATCTCCCATTACGGAAGTCGAAGAAGATTTGAAAGTGATACAAAGTTACCAGCCCAAAGCCCGGCGAGTATTTTTAACGGGGGCTAATCCATTTGTGCTAAGTTATAACAGGCTACTGGATTTAGGTCTTCTAATCAGGAAATATCTTCGTCATTGTGAAAGCATCGGTATGTTTGCCCGTATTTCGGACATTAAATCGAAAACAGTAGAGGAATTGAAGAACCTGCGTCATTTAGGTTTCGACAGCATCAGTATCGGAACAGAATCGGGCGATGATGATACATTGGCCGTAATGAACAAGGGATATACGGCTAATGATATTATCGAGCAATGCAAGAAGTTGGAAGAAGCAAATATCAGATATAACCTCGTGTATCTGACAGGACTTGCAGGAAAAGGTCAGGGTGAGCGGAACGCTATCAATACTGCCAATATATTCAATCAGTTGCACCCCTTTACCATAAACTTTGTATCGCTGACCGTATTTCCCGAATCAGAACTATACGAAGAAATACAGCGTGGTAATTTTATAGAAGCGACCGAACACGAACGGTTGTTAGAATTACGGACTTTCATTTCAAAGCTCTGTATAGAAACAACTTTGTTGGGAAATACGGTGTCAAACACAGTCCCGTTTATCGGAATGATACCTAATGATAAAGCTCGGCTACTTAATGAATTAGATTTGGCAATAAAGAATATTGGAGAGGGAGAATTAAGACAATATAGAGATAGCATTAAATCACTGTAACAGTTCATTACATAAAAGAATTATACAAATCATTTAAATAGCTATCTTTCCATTTAGAAAATAGCTATTTATGGTAACTAACTTCGTAACATATTGATTAATTTTGCTCTCAATAATAGAAATGACAATGGAAACAGATATAGAAACCAAATATTGCCAAACCTGCGGAATACCCTTAGATATTGACTACAATAATCTTGGGGTAAATACGAGTGCAGAATATTGCGACTATTGTTTGAAGCATGGTGTCAAGGGTTACGATTTCTCGATGGACTATCTGATTTACCTTTGGGGGCTTTTTCCCGAAGAGTATTATAAAGAAACAGGCATATCCTATACTTCGCCGGAAATCAGAGAGGTGATGTCAAGACGACTTCCTGAAATAAAAAGGTGGAAACAAAAAATCAATACAGCCCACGTGTTATATGAGCTGATTGTAAGGGTACAAGAATACATTAACCGCCATTTGTTCGATGAACTTAGTTTAGATGCACTATCGCAAACGGCAGGTATTTCCAAATACCATTTCCGGCGTATCTTCAAAGCTGTATGTGGTGAAAATATCGGGCTTTACATTCAGCGGTTAAGATTGGAATATATCGCATTCAAGTTAATATCAACCAATATAAGCGTTACTGAATTGTTATGTCAAATAAACTACCAAAACAAACATACACTTTCAAGGGCATTCAAAAGTTATTTTAAGTGTACGATACCGGAATTTCGTAAACTACATTCCAATGCTAACCCCGCAGGAATGTATCCGATGCAAATTGTTCCTTGCATTGAGAAAGTTCCGCCTGTTCGTATTGCCTGTTTGAAACTGGAATGGACGGAACATATAAACCATGATTTTACGGTATTATGGAAACAGATTCTACGTCTTTCTGAAAATTGCGGTTTACAGTCAAGTGGCTGTAAATTTATAAGCCTTACATTGGATTGTCCGCTAATTTCTTCAGAAAAACAAACCCGTTTCATGGTGGGTATAACCGTTCCGGAATCATTTAACGTTCCCAATGGCTTTTCTGTTCATGAAATAGAAGCCGGAGAATATGCAGTGTTTCAATTCAAGGGGTTATATCACGAGTTGAACAGAGTATATCGTTACATATACCTTGATTGGTTGCCGACAAGTGGATATGCGCTACGGGAGCCTTACACATTTGAAACCTACCTCAATACTCCTGAAAAGACCCCTGTTTCGGAGTTGAGAACGGATATTTATATTCCTATTGTGCGAAAGAACAAATGAATGGCTTAAATAAGGAAATCGAACAACAGCTAAGAAATGAAAATGCCGATTTTGTTCACTTCGTGGATATTTCCATGCTGGATATACGACAAAACCGGGGTTTTCCCTATGCTTTACTGATAGGAATTGCCATAAATCCACATTTTATCAAAACTGTACATGATAGTCCCGATTATGTGCATACCCTCAGCGATGAATATGCACAGGCAGAAAAACGGGTGGGAATGATTGCAGACAAACTGGCTGGGCGGCTTATCAGCAAAGGTTACAAAGCATTGTCACAGTCCGACAATGCTTTGATAACAGAGAATACATTTGACTTCACAACAAAAACGTCCGTTTTACCACATAAGACCATTGCCGTACTTAGTGGTACTGGTTATATTGGCAAAAACAACCTGTTCATCACGGCTGAATATGGAGCGGCACAATGTCTTGGCTCTGTCCTGACAAATGCCCCTTTATCAATAATGGAACACGAAATCAAGTCGTCGCAATGCGGTAATTGTAATATATGCAGGGATGTATGCCCACAAAAAGCGTTAAACGGGGTTGTATGGGACATGAATGTTTCAAGGGATGAGATAGTAAATGTTTATGACTGTGTTACGTGCTTGAAATGTTTGGTTTATTGCCCGAAAACAAAGGCATACATGAAACGACATATCACTATGAAGTAAGATGAAAGGGTATATAGGTAATATATTGCAGGAAATAGACATAGAGATTGACGAAATCGATCTCTACGGCTATGATATTATCGAAACCTCTCTTTCAATGGTACATAAGCTGCAAACGGTTCTTGATGAATTGAGGGCAAAAATACAAACCTATATATTTCCAACCAAAGAGGATGAAATCTTATTTTTCAAGACACAGAAACCGGAAATACTCGGTAGATTACTATTCTTCTATAAGATATACAAGATTGAAACGCAATTTCCTAACGGTAGCGATGAAGTGATTAGAAATTATATCAATCGGGAACTGGATAATCTGACCTATTTCTTCAATCGCAATTTGGACTTTTACCAATATTACCGTTCACACTCCACAGTGTACGATGAATATTATTTTGTTCGTGGAAAAGCTGATTTACGGTTATGTACCGATAGCGCACAGTTTGACAAAGACCCTAATTTCTCAACCGGATATGACTATAAAGTGGCAAAGATTATCGCCAATGAAATGCTGCGCATTTATCTGAATAAGCGATTGGTGAAACTGGTAACGAATAATCAGATAGAAGATAATCTACAAAGATGCTTCAAATACCCGTTCCGCTTTACAGGCAAAAAGGCATATCTTATCGAATTGGGATATTCTCTTGTATCTTCGGGGGACATAAACAATGGCAACGTGGAAATAAAAGAAATGATGAATTTCCTTAGCACGATATTCCATATTGATTTAGGGGATTATTACGCATCATATATAGCCATGAAAGAGAGAAAAGACCGGACGGCATATCTTCATCATCTGATAGATAATCTTGTTAAGCGGATGAATGAGGATGATATGAAGTGTTAGTAAGAATTTAATTGATAATCCGATTGTATAAGTTCAGAGAAAAACGCTATCTTTGCAGAACTAACAGAAAAATAAATAGTTGTTCAACAATATGAAATGGCAGTTGTGCATATAGCTACGCCGGGCGAATAGCACTTCCAATTATTGCTATTCAGTAATAGACAGGCTTATGTTTTAAGTTTGCCTGTTATTGTTTTGTCATTATCCCTTATTATAAATCTATAAGATTGTCGTGCTGCTTAAAGCGGCAGGATGTATTGTATCATATTGGTTTGAACAAATGAATTATACCTATAAGAAAATCTGGCTCATCGCTTTCCCTGTAATGATGAGCATCCTTATCGAACAACTGATAAATATTACCGATGCTTTGTTTTTAGGGCACGTAGGTGATGTGGAACTGGGCGCATCTGCCCTTGCCGGAATATGGTTCTTGGCAATTTATATGCTCGGCTTCGGGTTCAGTTTGGGGTTGCAAGTGGTAATTGCCCGCCGTAACGGAGAACAGCAGTATGCAGAAACGGGAAAAACGTTCTTTCAGGGATTGTTTTTCTTGCAAATACTGGCGGTACTCCTCTGTCTGCTATCCAAGATATTTTCTCCCGTTCTGTTGAAACATCTGATAACTTCGGATGATGTCTATAATGCGGTTATCCGCTATTTGGATTGGCGTATTTGGGGATTGTTGTTCTCTTTCCCGTTTCTTGCCTTACGCTCGTTTTTGGTAGGCATTACACAGACAAAAGCTCTGAACATGGCAGCTTTCACTGCCGTACTGGTGAACATTCCGCTGAACTGGCTCCTGATATTCGGCTTCGATATGGGTATATCGGGAGCGGCTATCGCATCTTCATTTGCCGAAATGTGTTCGCTGGCTGTATTGGCTGCATATATGTTTCGGCACATTGATAAAAAAGCGTATGGCTTATACTGGCGTATTGATATAACGGTATTGAAAGAGGTGTTTTCTATCTCGGTATGGAGTATGCTCCAGTTCTTTACAAGTGTAGCCATTTGGTTTCTGTTCTTCGTGGCTATCGAACGCTTGGGAGAAACGGAATTGGCTGTATCGAACATTGTAAGAAGTGTTTCCGCCCTGTTTTCCGTTATCGTCAATGCGTTGGCAGGTGTCACCGGTTCTTTGGTGAGTAACCTGATTGGAGCAGGTGAAAAGAAACAAGTTTTTCCGCTTTGCCATAAGATTATCCGTTTAGGATATGCGACAGGCATTCCACTGATTGCTTTTGCGTTGTTCTTTCACCAGCACATTATAGGGGCTTATACGGAAAATTCCGCTATCATACAGCTTGCATGGCCGCCTTTTCTTGTCATGCTATTGAATTACTTCTTTGCACTACCCGGTTACGTCTATCTGAATGCTGCCACCGGAACGGGAGCGACACGGACGGTATTCATTTTTCAGGTGATAACTACTATTGCTTATCTGTTCTGCTTATGGGGATTAGGTTATTGTAATGTCCCGTTAGCGGCATATTGGGCAGTGGAATACTTATATGTAATGCTGCTTGGTACACAATCCGTCATTTATCTTAAATATAAACAATACTAAGAACTGAAAGTTATGATGAACAAGATATATCCCCGTAAAGGTGACACGCAAACCGTTTATTTGAATGCTGTCGTAAAAGACCCGTCTATCGAAATAGGCGACTATACCATTTACAATGATTTTGTTTCAGACCCGTGTCTGTTTGAGCAAAACAATGTATTGTATCATTATCCCATTAACCATGAACGGCTGATAATTGGAAAGTTCTGTTCTATTGCTTGCGGTGCAAAATTTCTGTTCAACTGCGCCAATCATACCCTGAAATCACTATCGACTTACACGTTCCCACTGTTCTATGAAGATTGGGAATTGGATAAGGCAAATGTGGCTTCCGCTTGGGACAACAAAGGCGACATCGTAATAGGCAATGACGTATGGATAGGCTATGAAGCCGTTATTATGGCTGGTGTCCATATCGGTGATGGTGCTATTGTTGGTACAAGGGCGGTTGTGACGAAAGATGTTCCGCCCTATACCATTGTAGGTGGTATCCCCGCAAAGGAGATACGAAAGCGGTTCAGTCCTGATATAATAGAACAAATGCAGACTTTGAAATGGTGGGACTGGTCGGTAGATAAGATACAGGAGTTTTTGCCTTATCTGATGAATGGCGATTTAGAAAAAAATAGTGGCAATGAAAAATAGGTAGCTATGAGAACAATAGCGGAAGAAATGTTGTCCCGGATAAATGCTGAAATAAAATTGCTCAATTATGACAATGATATTACAGCAGATGATGCTTTGCACATGGTAAAGTTCATTACTCCGCTATACAGCCAATTAAGAAAGCTTGTATCAGACTATGTATTTCCAACAAATGAAGACGAAATTCTCTTTTTCAAGGAAATCAAGCCTAATATACTCGACAAATATCTGTATTTCAGTAAGGTTTACAGTATCGAAATGAAATGTCCCATTGGTAACAATGAGATTATCAAAGAATATTTGAACCAAGAATTAGAGGAATTAACCCGTTTCTTCCGTGACAATTTGGATTTTTACCAATACTATCGGTCAAAATCCACTTATATGGATAGCTTGTATTTCGTTCGCAAGAAAACGGATATTCAGTTATTGCTTGACAGTTTCCAATATGACCGTGACCCGTTGTTTTCAACGGAATACGATTATAAGATAGCGAAGATATTATGTAACGAAATGTTGCGTATATACTTAAATCAACGGTTGTTAAAACTTGGAAATACTAATCAGTTAGAACACAAGCTGCAACAACTGGATAAGTATATTTTCCGTTTCACAGGCAAAAAGTCATATCTTATCGAACTGGGATATTCTCTTGTATCTTCGGGCGACATAAACAATGGCAACGTGGAAATAAAAGAAATGATGAATTTCCTTAGCACGATATTCCACATTGATTTAGGGGATTATTACGCTTCATACATAGCCATGAAAGAGAGAAAAGACCGAACGGCGTATCTTCATCATCTGATAGATAATCTTGTTAAGCGGATGAACGAAGATGACATAAAATAACACTTTGTATTTCAGTATGTAAAAGTACCATGTTCACCCCAACATGGTACTTTCTTTTTACGGTGAAATATACTTTGAAAAATAACATTTTGGGGAGCTTTTACGCCGATATTTCCCTAAAATAGCCTGAAAAAAGTAATACCATGATAGATATAACCATGACTTTTAGGTTATTTCTTCTCCCGAACTTTGCGGTAAATCAATAAGTTAGCAATATGGAGATAATAACATTTGAGTCAAAAGCCTATAAGGAACTTGACAACAAGATTACCACCATAGCAAACTTTATCTTTAACCGTTTGGACGAAAACAAAACGAATGAAGATGAAATTTGGGTGGATAGTTACGAGGTCTGCACATTTCTTCAAATCAGTGACCGTACATTACAACGCTTACGGGCAAATGGCACTATTGCCTATTCCAACATTGGGGGACGTTGTTACTATAAAATAGGCGAATTAAAACGCCTGTTGGAAGAACGGCTGATAAAAAGTAATGATGAATGTATGCGTAATTTGGTTGCAAATCATGAGGCTTATGCTAAAGAAAGACGAAATTCTAAGCAGGACAAATAACGGATTGTCTGTTTTCAAACACTATCTGCCCGGCAACTGGCGCATTGGTCGGAACTTCCTTAACCCATTGTACGAGGACAGCAAGGCTTCCTGTAATATCTACTTCGACCGCCATAGCGGTATGTACAAGATGAAAGACTTCGGTAACGACAATTATAGCGGCGATTGTTTCTTCTTCGTGGGGCAGTTAAAGGGGCTGGACTGCAATAGGGCGGCTGACTTCGTGGAGATACTGAAAATCATCGACCGGGATTTGGGCTTGGGGCTGGCTTCCGGCACTCCGGTTTCCATTCCCCCGGCAACCGTCTGCCGGGCAGTGCCGGACAAACCCGAAGAAACACCCGAAAAGCCCGTCAAGCCCTACCAGTTCCGGGAACAGAAGTTCACCCCCTCCGAGTTGGAATACTGGCAGCAATATGGCATCATGTCCGAACTGCTGGAACGTTACAAGGTATGTTCGCTCCGGGAATACAGCAGCGAAACGGCAGAGGGCAAACCATACACCTACACTTCATCAGTGGCAGAACCCATGTATGGCTACAAGGGCAAACAGCACATCAAGCTGTACCGCCCGTTCTCCACGCCCCGCTTCCTCTACGGCGGCAGCTTCGGCGAAAACTACTGTTTCGGACTGGAGCAACTGCCCGCCAAAGGCGATACGCTCTTTATCACGGGCGGCGAAAAAGACGTGCTTTCGCTGGCGGCACACGGTTTTCACGCTATCTGCTTCAACAGCGAAACGGTGACTATCCCGCCCACGCTGGTTTATCGGCTGACGTTCCGATTCAAACACATCATCCTGCTTTTCGATATGGATAAAACGGGCAAGGAAAGTTCACGCAAGCAGGAAAAACTATTGGAAGAATTTGGAGTGAAACGCCTGCTGCTGCCGCTTCCGGGAACGAAAGAGGAAAAGGACATATCCGACTACTTTAAAGCCGGGAACACCCGTGAAGATTTCCTGAAACTGTTTATCGAATTTTTAGACAACCTGTATAGCGACACATTGATTATGCTAAAATCGTGCGAAATAGATTTCAACAACCCGCCCGCCAAAGCGCAAGAGATTATTTCGGCGGGTGACGTTCCGCTGGGGACACAAGGCAACCTGTTCGGTATCACCGGAGGCGAGGGAACGGGCAAGAGCAATTATGTAGCCGCAATTGTAGCGGGCTGCATCTGTCCGGCTGGTGCGGAAGTAGATACGCTGGGCGTACAGATAACCGCCAACGGCAGGCACAAGGCGGTTTTGCTCTATGATACCGAACAGTCGGAAGTACAACTGTTTAAGAATGTAAGCAACCTGCTGATACGCGCCAAACAGCCGGATAAACCCGATGAGCTGAAAGCATTCTGTCTGACGGGTATGTCACGTAAGGAACGTTTACACGCCATAGTACAAAGCATGGATAAATTCTACTACCAGTACGGCGGCATCCAGTTGGTCGTCATCGACGGCATCGCAGACCTTGTAAAGAGTGCCAACGATGAAGCGGAAAGCGTGGCGGTGATAGATGAACTTTATCGGCTGGCGGGTATCTATAACACCTGTATTCTTTGTGTGCTGCACTTCGTTCCGAACGGCTTGAAGTTACGGGGACATTTGGGTAGTGAGTTGCAGCGTAAGGCGGCTACAATCCTTTCGATAGAGAAAGACGAAGAACCCGCCCAGTCGGTGGTAAAAGCTTTGAAAGTAAGGGACGGTAGCCCGTTGGACGTTCCTTTGATGCTCTTTGCATGGGACAAGGAAGCGGGGATGCACGTGTACAAAGGGGAGAAAACCCGTGAGGAAAAGGAGAAGCGTAAGGAAAGGGAACTGGTGAATGTCGCACGTGACATCTTCGGTCGGCAGACACGCATCACCTATATAGACCTTTGCGAGCAGTTGCAGCAGGTCTTGGACATCAAGGAACGCACCGCAAAGAGTTATATTCGCTTTATGCGTGAACGGGAGATTATCATTAAAGACCCGGTGAACCAAAGCTATTTTATGATAGGTCTTATTTAATCCGGTAGCCTTATGTATATAGATAAAGAAAATTTTGTGGCTTGGATGGAGCGTATCATGGATAGGCTCGATATGCAGGACAAAAAGATAGACCGTCTGTTAAGCGGTCACAATTACCTGAACGGTGAAAAACTCCTTGACAATCAGGATTTGTGCTTTATGCTGAAAGTGAGTACCAAAACCTTGCAACGTTACCGGAAGAAAGGAATACTGCCTTACTTGACGTTAGACGGAAAATATTTCTACCGTGCAAGTGACATACACAAGTTAATCCGTGAACGCATGGATTGAGTGATAATCAATATCATATATTTTCTTCTTTAAAATCCTGTCTTGTTATGATAATAAGGCAGGATTTCTATTATTTGCAAGGTTATTTCGGTGATTTTCGCTACTTTTGCAAAAGTAACATAAGAGAATAACGGCGATTGAACAGTTTCGGCTGCAATATCGTCATTATATATAACATATTCGTTCGCCGAATATCTCACTACGAAAACTGGCACTTTTCAAAAGAAACGGGATTTTCAGCGCAATGTCTATGCTATGCTTTGTCATAGCGTGGACTTGCCTGTTTCGTTTCTTTGGGTATGCCAGTACCTCGTAGTGGAGCAGTGTAAGTTCACGCTTCTTTTTTGAGGTATCAACGAATAGGTTGAAGAAGATTATCAACTGTTTAATACCTGATAGGATGAAACAAATTAAAGCGCATATCGCCGTATCTCTTGACGGACATACAGCCACCTTAGACAAAGAACTGGATTGGTTACCCGATGAAGTAAAAACTATCGTTGGAAAATACTATTTGGATGCAGATTGCCTGCTTATGGGAGCGAACACCTACAACTACATCTTTGAACATTGGGGCGGGTGGCCGCACAAAAGCAAACGGTCTTTTGTGGTGTCACACTACGATACCAACGTAACGCCGGACTGCGGTGTGGAGTTCCTGACCGAAGAACCGCTGCAAAGGGTCTATGAACTGAAACAGGAAACCGACATGCTAGTGGTGGGCGGCGGCAAGCTGCTTACTTCATTGATTAAAGCCGGGTTGCTGGACAGCCTGACAATCTACACCGTCCCGGTCATGGCGGGCAAAGGCATCGGCTTTATCGGGGAAACATTCGGCTCGCTGTGGAAACTCTCGGAAAGCAGGGTGCTGGATAACGGGGTGGTCTGTTCGACCTACCTGTTTGGCGGGAGCGTATAAAAAAATGCGCCCGGTTCCCGCCGGGCGCAACCACTAAAATCTCAATTATCATAAGTGGCAAAACCTATCACAATGAAATTTCAGCGGCAAAGATAGGCTATTTCTTCGGTTTCGCTTTCTTTTCGGGGAATGAAAAACCGACATTGAACTGTTCGTCCAGCACAAGCGAAGCATCGAAAGCCTTGCCGTTCTTGCCCTTGAAGCCCTTGATTAGCCCGGTCTTGCGTTTCGTCACCAGTTCGACAATCTGCTTGTCAGTCAGTTGCTTGTCGCACTTGTTGCGGAATATGGTAAGCGTGCAGTCCACGTTGGAACACTTCGCCACTTTCGGGTAGAACAGGATGCGCCCGCTGCCACATTTCGGGCAGGGACAGGTTTCACCAGTAGCGACAGATAGCTGCACCGATAGCAGTTCTGCGGTAATTTGCGTTGCGTACACCTCGATACCCTTTCGGAACGTGTTGGCATCCATGCTGCCCGCTTCTATCTTGGCAAGGGCGGTTTCCCACATGCCCGTCATTTCGACATCGGCAATCTTCTTGTCCTTGACTATCTTGTAAACGGCAAGCCCCTTGTCGGTAGGCACAAGGTTCTTCTTCTCACGCACGATGTACTGGCGGGCGAACAGCGTTTCGATAATCGCCGCACGGGTAGCGGGCGTGCCTATCCCGGCATCTTTCAGGCTGGCTTTTAGTTCGGCATCCTCCAGTTCCTTTCCGGCGTTCTCCATTGCGGCAAGCAGGCTGCTTTCCGTGTGCAGCGGTTTCGGCTTGGTCTGCTTCTCCAACAGTTCCACGTTGGAAATCGGCAGGCTTTCGCCCTTTTGAAGCGGCGGCAGGCTGGCGGCTTCTTCATCCCCAAACGTTTCCTGCTCGCCGAACACGGCACGCCAACCTGCTATTTTCATCACCGTACCTTTCACCGTGAAGTCGGTATCTCCCGCTGACAGTACGGCAGTGGTAACGTTTTTCACGCACTTGCCCGAAAAGGCTTCCAGCATACGCCCGGCTACCAGTTCGTAAACCGCCCGCTCATCTTTGGTGAGTTCACTGGGCAGGTTCTCGGTAATGATTAAGGCGTGGTGGTCGGCCACTTTGCCGTCATTCACGCTGCGGCGGTTCAGTGCTGCCCCGTCCAGCCCGGCGGCATACCCGGCAAAGCGAGGGTATTGCCCCAGCAGGGCGACACGCTCCGGCATTTCATCGAAAACGTCCTCCAATATATAGCGGCTGCCGGTTCTTGGGTAGGACATCACTTTCTTTTCATACAGGCTTTGCGCTACGGAAAGCGTCTTGTCAGCCGAAAAGTCCAGCTTCGTGTTCGCTTCCTTTTGCAGCGTGGTAAGGTCGTACAAAAGCGGTGGTTCTTGGCTGGCTTCTTTCCTCTCAACGGATTTCACGGAAAGCCGCCCGGCACCCTTTACCCGTTGCAGGGCGGCTATCGCTTCGGGCTGTTGCTCCCACTTGGCAGTGGATTGGACAGTGAAAATTATTCCCCCGCTGGCGGTATGGGCTTTGAGTTGCCAAAACTTGGCGGGTACGAAATGCTTGTTCTCCAAATAGCGGCTGCATATCATTACTAAGGTGGGTGTCTGCACCCTGCCCAGCGAGAACACGCCCTGCCCGGCGGCTACGCTCAACGCTTGGGTGGCGTTTATCCCTATCAGCCAGTCCGCTTCGCTGCGGGATTTGGCAGAGAGGTAAAGGTTATCGTAACGCTCTCCCGGCTGCAAGTTATCCAGCCCCTCACGGATTGCCTTGTCGGTAAGGCTGCTTATCCACAGGCGCACAAAGGGCTTGGTACAGCCCAAATAGTTATAGATGGTAGGCTCGGCACTCGGCGCCTTGTCGTCTTGCGACGGTAGGTTTCCGAGAGCCTGCCCCCGAACCGTACGTACAAGTCTCCCTGTATACGGCTCTCCGTTGGTTTTCCTCATTTTAACGAACATG
>NZ_JABXJH010000129.1:0-2091 GCF_013373675.1 Bacteroides sp. L10-4 | reverse complement strand
CATAAGCGGCCTTCAATTTGACCGCTAAGCTACGAATTCAAATCCGTTTCATTCTAAAGGACTGCTTAAAAGACTGTATTTCAATAATTTCAAAGACCGATTAGCTAACTTTTATTGGACAGTAGTGAATACACTTATTGTTTTCACTTCCGACAACGGAGCCACATTCAACGGTGGAAGTGATTCGCCCTGGTTCAACAGTGGCGGTCTTTTCAAGTCGGAATATGGATGGGGCAAATGTTTCCTGCATGAGGGTGGAATCCGGGTTCCGGCAATCATGACATGGCCGGGACATATCAAACCAGGTACGGAAAGTGATCATATTTGTGCTTTCCAGGATGTAATGCCTACCTTGGCTGAGATAGCAGGGATTTCTTGTCCACCGACAGACGGTATCAGTTTCCTCCCTACATTACTCGGTAAAAAAGAAGAGCAAAAGCAACACGAATACTTATATTGGGAATATCCCGATCCCAGAATCGGAAACAAAGCAATCCGCATGGGAAAATGGAAGGGAATCATTACGAATACACGGAAAGGCAATACACAGATGCAACTCTATAATCTAGAGAATGACATCAGGGAAGAACATGATGTAGCTGCACAGCATCCCGATATCGTGAAGCATCTCGAACAATTAATGAAAGAGGCTACCAAGTAAATCGGTTTTGACTCTTTTTATTACAGATATTATTTGCTACATAAAAGGAGATGATGGTTAGTACCGTGTAACATTTAAAGCATTTTTAATATCATTGGCTTTAACATAAAAAGAGCATTTGTTACCACTCGCATCTAACATAGAGCCTTTATGAGTACCCACCGTGTATCGTGTATCTGTTGAGCTTACATACGAATAAACAATGCCACCACTATCTCCACCTGCTGAATTATATCTCGTTCCTGTCATTGGATAAAATTCTATAGCTTTATCTTTAATTCTTGCAGTTGTCGTATAAATTTCCCCCCAAGTACGCTGAGTCGTCTGACCTATTTTATTAACAGTAAAGCCGACACCATATTCTTTAATGTCAGGACTTATTTCACCACTAGCTGTACTTCCTGGGTATTTATATAATTGGTTAGAACCCTCATAATCTGAATTTGTTATCTCAATAAAAGAAGCATCCACAGTCCCTTTATACATCCACGCTGTAATTTTACCTATCGTTTGACCATTAACTGTAAATGTTTTACCAAGAGCATTCGAATGTCCACATGTTACCAATCCTATCTTGCCATCTTTTTTAGCTCTATAACCTATTGATATATTTCCAAAAGGTGCCCCTGCTAAAAAAGGATAATTTGCGGCTCTTGTTTCAATTGCACAAGAAGGTTTATACTCAATTTCTTCGCTATTAGAATTACCAAATGGAATTACAGGTAATTCATATTTAACAGATGCTTCAACAAAAATTATCGTTTCCGAATTTGAAACATTTTCTCTAAATGCCTGTTTCGCATTTTCAGAAAAGTCTGTTAGTTCTACTATTATCCTATTCTGCTTATCATCTATATAAAATACCAAAAAGTTATTATAAATTTCTCGATTGTCCGAAAGTTTGTACTCTGTAAGTACATCAAGAACATTAAGCAACTCATTATATGAGTATTTACATGGTTTTGTAACAGCACCTTTTGGTACGAAATTCAAATTTTTCGTTTCCTGTCCTTCAACAATTAAAACAACAAACTCTCCATTGCTATCAAGATAACTTCCTCCATAGTTATCCGGGTATGATGCATTCAAACTTCTTGTTTTCACAAGTGAAGACTGCAAGTCTTCATAAAGTTGATATGCATCTTCTTCAATCATCGCATCTTTTGTAACGTTGCGAGCATCCACATCTAATTTGGACATTTTTTCTTCATTTGAGCAAGAAAATAAAATTCCTCCACACAAAAATGGCAAAAAGAACTTTTTCATAAGGATTTTATTTTAGTTAATAATGAACCTAATTATTGTAACTATTCAGCGAGAACAAAGGATACGAAGAATTAGCCCGTCAGTTTAGACGAGCGCCAATATAGCTTTAAGAGGGGATTGTCCGTTTTTCCAGGCCGTGTCAGCGATAGAATGTAAAGCGTGGA
>NZ_JABXJH010000128.1:0-2130 GCF_013373675.1 Bacteroides sp. L10-4 | reverse complement strand
GTAACCATTCTATTTTCCGCCTTGACACGCATCGCAACCCAGCATATCTTTGCGCCATAACCAATTACTAACAAAGATTATGGCAAAAGAAAAAGTAAACTACCAGGAGGTGTACGACCTCTATCAGCTGTGCTGCGAAACCAAAGACCTTCGCGAGTTCTGTGCGGATTATGGAGTGAATTACGACAAGTTCATGAACTGGCAGCGCCACCAGCTATGGAGTGAGAAGTTAGGCAAGACAGTCCGGGTTGATCAACCCAAGGTTGCCAAAGTCCAGATAACCGGCAATCCCTGCAACAGTCCAACCGTGAAAATGGAAGTGAAACAGCCCGAAGGTGAAGCTCCGATAAGATGGGTAAAATTACAATTGGCATCAGGCGCAACGCTGTTCCTGAGAAACACCACAGTTCTTGATTTGAGCTTGTTGCTTAATAAAATGATAGGATGACATGCTGGGACTGAGTGCTAACCTGAACTATTACCTGTTCAACGGTAATGTTGATCTGCGGAAAGGTATTTTCCGATTATGTGAGAGTATAAGGGAAGAGATGTCACTTGACCCGAGCGATGCCTCCAACGTCTATATGTTCATGTCCAGGAACCGTAAGGTTGTGAAGATACTTCATTATGAACGCGGTTTTTATGTGCTTTACGAGAAACGTCCTGTTATGGGGAAATTCAAGAAACCTGTGTTTGATGAAGTTTCCAGATGCTACCGGATCCAGTGGTCTGATATGGCATACCTGACGGAAAGCATCGTAGTCGACAGGATGTATGTAAGCCCTAAAGATGAATAACAAGGTATTGATATCCAATGGAATAATAAAAATAAACAGTAAAAAGTTTGCGTAACTGCCTGATTTTTCGTATCTTTATATCATGATTGATGAAAGGGCATACGAGTTACTTTGCTGCCAGTTGGGTCTGGCGAATGAGGAAAAGGCAGGGCTTCGCAAACAGGTAAACGAACTGATTGCGAGGCTTAAGGCCATTGAAAATTCCAATAAAGAGAACTCCAAGGCTCTGGTTGATACAATCAATGACCTCAAAGATTCCCTCGAAAAGCAATCAACTACGGTTGAAAATTATAGGAAAGAAATGGAGCTTATGAGAAAGCAGCTTGATGCAAAAGACGAGGTGAACCGGATGCTGGCAAACGAGATTTCCAATCTCAGGCTTCAGCTTGAGGACAGCAGAAAACACCGTTTTGGCCGTACTTCCGAGCAAAGAGAACTGCTGAACAACCGTAACCTTGACAAGTCTGCACTGCATAAGTCCGAATATGACGGTTCTGACAGAAAGGATGATGACAACGATAAGGCTGACGGTAACGAAACCGGCAGCAGTACCATTTCTGGTAGCACACCTGCACAGAGCAGCCAACCTTCAAGAAGAAAGGAAACTGCACCACGTGCCGTGAAAACCAAATTGAAAGTTGACAAAGTGGTAGTACATGAAGTGGACGAGTATTACACGCTTCCCGAAGGAGGACGGTTCATGAACCGCAACGGTATGCCTGATGTGTGGGAATACAGGGTCATAGAACATGTAAGGGCTCATAACGTGGAGCATGTCTACAAGGTGGCAAGGGTGAAGTTTGCGGACGGCACTTTCGCGAACACGATGGAACATCCGCTGAAAGACCTTGGAGGCATCTTCTCTCCTGAACTGCTTGCCCGTCTGCTCTGTCTGAAATACGACTTCAGCATGCCGGAGAACAGGCAGATAAGACTGCTTGCCAGAGAGGGCATCCACATAAGCAACACCACACTGAACAGCTATATCCATAACGGAATCGCCAAACTCAAGGGTTTTATCGGAGATGTCTTCAAGGGGTTTGTACAGCAGGCTGAATATCTTATGGTTGATGAGACGACCGAACTTGTAGGCATCGAAACAAAGGAAGGCAAGGCTTACAGGAGAAAGTACTTATGGGCATTCTTTGCAAAGCATATGAAGATGGTCTATTATCACTATAACAACGGCAGCAGGTCATCCGATGCGGCGAAGTCGTTCCTGGAACATTTTATGGGGACCCTTTCCACTGACGGATATACGGTTTACAGAATGTTTGATGGAGAAGACTCAAAGGTGCTTCATATAGGATGCTGGACGCACTGCAGAAGGTTG
>NZ_JABXJH010000127.1:0-2135 GCF_013373675.1 Bacteroides sp. L10-4 | reverse complement strand
TAATCGGGAGGATTTGGTTAACTTTGACTGAGTCCTTGGAATTAGTAGTTTTCATGGAGAAAAGTCGCCAAACTTTTCCTTTAAATTACTAAATTTCAGGGACTTTTGCAGATTTAATCACTTGAAAATTAAATGTTTAACAGCATATATTTAATTTTTGTCATCTACTAAAGTAGAACATACAAAACAAATCCTTAATAAAAAACTAACCTATTCTACACTTTTTAGTTATCGAAAGACATAATCGGGATTAACTTAGAAACTACACCTCCAAGCCAATCCCGATTTCAAAACTATCCTAATATAAAGCCTTTTTGACCTTATTCCTATTTATTTTTTACCTCAACACATTATTTCCATCCAGGATTTTGTTCAATATTCAAATTCTTACTGATTACAGAAGAAGGAATAGGACGCAAATAATCTTTATTAGAATCAAAAGAGCGACGAGATGTTCTATAATTTGTATTCTCATAAGCATCAATGTATTGCTTTCCATCAGCAGCTTTGAATACAAATATTGGATTATCTCCGGCACCTTCTGCACCACCTTTTGAAATCACACCTTCATAACGCGGATTTGCAAAGTCTGTGTCTTCCAAACGCATCCCCAAAACACGCTCTTTCAGTTTGTCACCCCATGCCCAACGCATCAAGTCTTGGTAACGCAAATACTCAAAACTTAACTCTACGCGACGTTCACGACGGATCTCTACCAACAACGAGGAAATGCCATAATCTGCATATTTCGGATCCATCACTGGATTCACCGTCAAATGAGGCATGTTAACACGGTCACGCAAAACATTGACAGTCTCATCAAGTACATCTTGGTCACAAGTTCCAAGCTCAGCTTTTGCTTCGGCATAGTTCAGCAAAACTTCGGCATAACGAAACAAGGGATAGTCATGAGTTTCTGCATTAAATCCTTTCTTATCCTGCTCACGAATGTAGTATTTAATAGGATGATAACCTGTTAATGTAGGCCATCCTTCCATGTTACCAATACGTGGGAAAGTACGTTTAGCATGTGCTGCATCTTCAAACAAAGCAGCAGCAGCGGCATTGCCCGGAGCCAAGAATGTCTGACTCAGACGAGGGTCACGATTAGTAAATTCCTCTTCTGGTGTATCGTTACTATAATCATGGCTCAAAGCTACCGGTCTTGCTACCCCATCAGCATCCAAACAAAGGAAATCATCTACAAAATCCTTAGTACCTCCATTACGCAAATTAATTGCATAACCACAAATACGATGACGCTTCAAACCCTCTGCATATTTCCTGTAGAAAATCACTTCTTTATTGCTACCTAAATCTTCCGTAGTAAACAAAGCGGTATAGTCTTTAGCTGGATTACCTGTGTTATACACTTCATATCCCAGTTCCATCAACTCTTCACAAGCACTTACACATGCATTCAGGAATTCAGTCTCATCACCCAGATTATGATATTTTCTGTACGTACCTTCATACAAACCAATACGGGATTTCAACGCCAAAGCTGCACCTTTGGTTAAACGGTTAGCACCCCAATTTTTTGCAGGCAAATAAGCACAAGCGTTATTTATATCATCCAAAACCTGCCTCATCACTTCCTTACGCGAAGTACGTGGAGAATATAACTCATCTATATCCTCTACCCCCAAAGGCCGTGTAATCAAAGGTACATCACCATAAGTCTGCACCATATATAAATAGAACCAAGCACGGAAGAACAGAGCTTCACCAGCATAATAATTCCTCACTTCCTCTGTAATTCCTGTAACTTTCTTATAATTTTCAAGAAAGACATTAATTCGACGCAATAAGTTCCAAGTCCAGCTACCATAATTGGGATTACCTCCTGGCTGATTTTCAATACCAGCAGCTACTGCGGCTGCCCATGTCTGACTTGCATCCATTGTTGCAAAGTTGTCCGACATAGCTTCTATCGTATAAGGACCTACCACTTTCACAGAATAAGCATCACTATGGAAACCTACCATAAATTTATAAGTACTATTATTAAGTAACTAATCAAAATTAAGCAGCATTATGTTTAAGTTTAATACCCAAGGTATCCCCGACAGCCGCCAATGCCCTATTGACGGTGTAAAAGAGGTTGTCGCTACTTGCATAATCCTGCGGTCTGA